>JBERSB010000023.1:0-5880 GCA_041236755.1 Luminiphilus sp.
GGCCGATCTGTCGAAAACCTGAGCGGTTTGCCGGGGCGGCCGCTGGCATGGGCGGCTCCCGATAGGGATTTCCCGCGCGGTTTTGGGCAGATAGTCCAACGCGGCGCGGCCGGCCCGTTGACGAGCCGCCAAAGGTGGCTACTCTTCTTGCCCATTATTCCGGTCTCGAAGCCGGAGAAGTGCCCGTCGCCGGCGGCGACGACGGGCCTGACAACCCGCCGCCGGCCAGCAGAGCTGTCGCCGAACCGTCACCACCCCGATCCTCCCAGCCATGTCCGACAAGAAGGAGTCCCCCGAGATCAAGCGGATCCGCAACCTCCGCAACTTCGGAGTCATCGCCCACATCGACGCAGGCAAGACGACCTTCAGTGAGCGCGTCCTGTACATCACCGGCAAGAGCCACAAGATCGGTGAGGTGCACGACGGCGGCGCCACGATGGACTACATGCAGGAGGAGCGGGACCGCGGCATCACGATCACGTCGGCCGCGACGTCGTGTGTGTGGAACGGCTACCAGATGAGCCTGATCGACACCCCCGGGCACGTCGACTTCACGGTCGAGGTGGAGCGGTCGCTGCGCGTGCTGGACGGCGCGGTCGGCGTGTTCTGCGCGGTGGCCGGCGTGCAGCCCCAGTCGGAGACGGTGTGGCGCCAGGCCAACCGCTACAACGTGCCGCGGATCGCGTTCGTCAACAAAATGGACCGCACCGGCGCGGACTTCGACAAGGCCGTCGAGTCGATGCGCAGCCGCCTGCACGCCAACGCTGTGCCGATGGTGATGCCGATCGGCAAGGAGAAGGACTTCGTCGGCCTCGTCGACCTGATCAAGATGAAGGCCTACATCTGGGCCGACAACGACGCCCGGGAGATGACGGAGAGCGACATCCCCGCCGACCTCGTCGACGATGCCCAGTCGCGCCGCGAGCAGATGGTCGAGGCGGTCGCCGAGTGCCACGACGAGGTGCTCGAGAAGTTCATCGAGGGCGAGGAGATCTCCGAGGAGGAGATCATGATGGCGACGCGCCAGGGCACGCTCGACCTCAAGATCACGCCGGTCTACTGCGGCTCGGCCTTCAAGGACAAGGGCGTGCAGACGGTGCTCGACGCGATCGTCTCCTACCTCCCCAGCCCGCTCGAGGTGCCGCCGATCGAGGGCGTCGACCCCGAGTCCGGCGACAAGATCGTGCGCGAACTGACCAGCGAACAGCCGTTCGCGGGCCTCGTGTTCAAGACCATCAGCGATCCGAACGGCGACCTGACCTTCGTGCGCCTCTACACGGGCGAGATGAAGCAGGGTGAGAAGTACTACAACGGCCGGACGCGCCGCTTCGAGCGGATCGGCCGCCTGATGCGCATGCACGCCATCCAGCGCGAGCCGCTGGACGTTGCCAAGGCGGGCGACATCGTCGCCGTGGTCGGCGTCAAGGAGGCCATCACCGGCGACACGCTGTCGACCAAGGAGGCCCCGGTCGTCTACGAGGCGATGACGTTCCCCGACACGGTCATCAGCATGGCGATCGAGCCGCAGTCCGCGGGCGACCGCGACAAGCTGTCGGCCGTGATCGGCAAGCTGGTGCGTGAGGACCCGACGTTCAAGGCGGTCTCGGACGAGCAGACCGGCGAGATGGTCATCTCCGGCATGGGTGAGCTGCACCTCGAGGTGAAGTGCAACCAGATCAAGAACGACCACAAGATCGGGATCAACGTCGGCAAGCCGAAGGTCGCCTACAAGATGACGCTCAAGGGCCCCAAGCAGGTCGAGGCGCGGCACATCAAGCAGTCCGGCGGCTCGGGCCAGTTCGCGGTCGCGCGCGTCAACTTCTCCGTGAAGGACGAAGTCGAGTACGTGGAGTACGAGGACAACGTCAAGGGCGGCTCGGTCCCGCGCGAGTACATCCCTGCGGTCGGCCACGGCATCCAGCAGGCCGTCAAGGGCGGCGGTCGCCTGGGCTTCCCCTTCTGCAAGATCCACGCAGAGCTTTACGACGGGCAGGCGCACGACGTCGACTCGAGCGTGATGGCGTTCGAGGCGGCCGGCGTGCTCGCGTTCCGCATGGCGACCGAGGGCAACTCGCTGCTGCTCGAGCCGATCATGAAGATCGAGATCGAGTGCCCGGAGGAGAAGACCGGCGACGTGATCGGAGACCTGTCGTCGCGGCGCGGCGTCGTCGACGAGATGATCGCGCGGCCCGGCGGCGTCTCGTCGGTGACCGGCAAGGTCCCGCTCAGCGAGATGTTCCAGTACTCGACGATGCTGCGCTCGATCACGCAGGGTCGCGGCACCTACTCGATGGAGCCGTCGACCTACGAGGCCGTGCCGCCGAACATCGCCGACAAGGTGCTCGAGGAGTACGCCGCCGCCAAATAGCGGCCCGCCGCTGCGCTCAGCGCAGCAGCTTGACGCCCTCGTGCGCCAGCGCGAGGAGCACACACGGCTCGCCGCCAGGTTCCCCCGTGGCGCGCGGGCCGTGCTCCGTTCCAGGGGCGTAACGCACCAGCTGGCCGCGACCGTAGCTGCCCAGCTCGTCCTCGTAGCCGCCCTGCAGGACCAGTACCTCCTCGTCGCTCCGGTGCCGGTGGCGTGGGTAGCCACGGCCGGGCTCCATGCGGATGAGGGCTAGCACGCGCCTGGTGTCCTCGTCGGACGCGTAGAAGTGCACAGCGATCCCCTCGTAGGCCGTCTGGCGCCACGGGATCGAGTCGAGGTCCATGGGCGGGGAGGCTATCCTGTGCGGCAACGATGCCAACTCCCCAAGAGTCGTGGTCGATCTCGATCGACAAGGACTACCTGAAGTTCAGCGCGGCGCACTTCCTGATCTTCCCCGACGGCACGGCCGAGCGGCTGCACGGCCACAACTACAAGGTCTTCGTCGACGTGCACACTGAGCTCGACGAGTTCGGGCTCGTCGTTAACTTCTCCGAGATCAAGCCGCTCGCGCGCGCGCTGTGCGACGAGCTCGACGAGCACCTGCTGATCCCGGGCGAGCACCCGGTGCTGACCGCCACGGTCGACGGCGAGCACTACGACATCCGCTACCGCGAGCGCCGCTACCTCATCCCGAGAGACGAGGTCATCGTCCTGCCGATCGGCAACTCGTCCGCCGAGAACCTGGCGGCGTGGTTCGGCCGCACCCTGCGCGAGCGCATGCGCGGCGAGTGGCCGGACCTGCGGTTGAAGCGGCTGTCGGTCGGCGTCGAGGAGACGCGGGGACAGCGCGGCGTCTGGACGCTGGACGAGGTCGCCTGATCGCCTGGGTCGCCTGATCTGCTGGGAGCGGGCGGGCGCCGCTGCCGACGCGGCGCCTGTACAGACGTCGAGGCTGGACAAGCCAGCCTCGACAGGGAGTTTGGGTGAGCATGGAGACCACCCGGGGTATCCAACTCCCTCGGATCCGCGATTGAGCGCGAGACGTGCCCCCCGGCACGAGGCCGGAGCGCAGCACCAAGAGCTTTCGCTCTGGAACAGACCCCTCTGATTCGCGATGCCGTCTCGGCGTCCGAGATGCTCGCTCAAGGATCCAAGGGAGCGGGAAAGAGCGGCCGCGGGGAGGCATGGTCCCCGCGTTGCATCCCCTTGGACGCGGGCTGTCCCGCCGGGGGTTCCGCGGCAGGGGGCATTTTTTCGGTCCTGCTGTCCTCCCGGGGGCGAGCCTCCCTGGCCCGAGCCTCCCGGGGCCCTTTCCTCACTGGAGTTAGGGCCGGTCCTGAGTGGCCCGCTCGCCCCGCGGCGGCCGCGGGGCGCGCCCCCTCAGGGGAGCTGCAGCGGGGTCCGGTCGCCGCTCGCGGCCGTGCGCTGGATGTGCTCGTGGACCTGCATGGCGCGCTGGATGCACTGGTCGCTGTTGTGGTACTCGTAGCGCCCGAACCGGCCGAACGTCAGGTAGCCGCTCTCGTCGACCCAGCGTCGCACCCGCGCGACGCGGGCTGCGAACTCCAGGTCCTGGTCGATGTAGGCGAACTCGTTGTTGCAGGCCTCGAGCAGCACGACCTGCTCCTTGCGAAGGATGCCGGCGCGGTCGAGGCCGTCGACCACGCCCTGCAGCCACTCCCGGTCGTCGGGGCGCAGGTCGCCTCGGTGGGTGACCTCGGCGAGGAAGCAGCCGTGGCCCTCGGGGGCGTTGAACTTCGAGTAGTTGCTGTAGTAGGTGACGCGGTTGGTGGGGCCCTGCTCGTCGAACGGCAGGTAGATCCAGCTGAGGTCGGGCAGCGGCTCGTCCAGCTTCACGCCGATCATCACGTTGATCAGTGAGATCGGCTCGAGCGCCTGGATGTCGGCGCGCACGTCGTCCGGGATCTCCTCGATGACGTCCTCGATCTGCGGCAGCGGCACGGTGTTGACGACCAGGTCGTAGGCCTCGCCGTTGACCTCGAAGCCGTCGCCCTTCTTGCAGACGCGCTCGACCTCGGCGTTGCAGACGAGGTCGAAGCCGGCGTCCGCGGCGGCACCTTTGACCATCGCCTCGAAGCCGCCGTGCAGCGGGAACCAGAACACCGACTGGTGCTTGTAGCCCTCGGTGTCGAAGCCGACGGCCGAGCGCAGGATGTCCTCGATGGGGGCCTCGGGGACGCGGCCGGCGACCCAGTCGCTGGCCATCGTCGTGAGGTCGCGCTTCCAGATCTTGTTGTTGTAGGGGACCATGAAGTGGCGCGCGAAGCCGTCGCCCATGCGCCACTGGATCCAGTCGCCGAAGTTCTCGGGGCACGGCGCGCCGGTGCGGCGGCCGACGTAGGCCTCGACGTAGCCCGTCATGCAGTCGACGGTGGCTTCCTTGGTCAGGTGGCCGACGCCGTTCTCGAACGGGTAGGGCACCCAGCGGTCGTGCCAGCGGATCTTGGTGTTGCGCACGGTCTTCTGCGTGCCCGCCTCGCCGCCGCAGCGGTCGAGCTGCCACTGCAGTACGCGCTCGTCCTTGGAGAAGATGATGTGGCCGCCGGCCTCGTCGAAGGTGAAGCCGTCGTAGCTGCGGCTCTTGCAGAGCCCACCGACCCGCTCGGTCTTCTCCAGAACGGTCACGCTGTGGCCGTCGGCGGCGAGCATGCGGGCGAGCGAGCATCCGGAGACGCCGCCGCCGAGGATGGCGATTTTCACTTCTGGGACTCCGCTGTCGTGCTCGGCATCGGTCGCCGAACTCTACCGCGTGCGCGGACAGTGGGACGAGGGCAAACCGGGCGAGACTTCCGCCCGAGCTTGCTCGATAGTGACCCGCCCTTGACGACGCCGGAACGCGAACTGCCCGATTCGACCCGGAACGCCGCGGCGCGCGAAGGAGCGGCCGTGGCGGCGCTGGCGATGTCGGCCTTCGTTCTCAACCTCAACGCCAACGTGATGGGGGCGCTGCTGCCGTTCGTGCGGGGCGAGCTCGGCTTCGACGACGACGGCGGCGCGCTGCTGGTCTCGGCGGCCGGCGCCGGCTCCGCGGGCGGCGCGCTCGTAGTCGCCGACGCGGGGCGGCGCCTCGGCCGCCGCGCGGTGCTGGGTGCCAGCCTCGGGCTGTTCGTCCTGTCGAGCCTCGCGCACCTGTTCGTCGCGTCGTTCTGGCCGCTGCTCACGCTGCGCGCGCTGGCCGGGCTCTCGACGGGCGTCGCCTACGCGGCTGCGTCCGCCGCCGCGGCGGACCTCGCGCCCTACGAGCGGCGCGGCGCGGTGATGTCGAAGTTCAACGCCGGGCTCTTCCTCGCGATCCCGGTCGGCCTGCCGCTGACCGTCTGGCTGTCGTCGACAGGCTGGTGGCGCGCGACCTTCGTGGTGCAGGCTGCGGTCGGGCTGCTGGCCTTGGCGCTGTCGCTGCGCAGCGTGCCGCCGCTGCCGCCGACGCCCGCCGCGAGCCGCCTGTCGCTCCTCAAGAACGGCGGGGTGCTCGCCGTGCTCGCGGCAACCAT
>JBERSB010000024.1:0-3921 GCA_041236755.1 Luminiphilus sp.
GCGAGTCCGCGGCCCGCGGCGATCACAACAGCAGGAGGACCCGCACGTCGCCGACGAAGCTCGGCTGCCCCCACGCGTCCTGGGCGATCACCGTCCAGAACGACGGCAGGCCGGCGAGGAAGGAGAGCACCTGCGGCGGCCACTGGAGGACGCCCCGCGCCCGGCCCTGGGCGTCCAGCGTCCCGAGCCCGCCGTTCATCACGCCGCCGTTGGCGTTCTGGATCAGCCAGAACGAGAGGCTGTCCAGGTTGAGGGGCGCCTGGAGGCCTCCCCACGTGAAGCCCGGGGAGAAGCCCGACAACGAGCCGAGCAGCAGGTAGCCGTGGCCTGCGGCCGCCGGGCCTGCGTCGACCGACATGTACACGGTCGCGCCGAGCGCGGTGCTGACGAACGCGTTGGACAGCAATAGCGGCGAGCCCGCCTGATACGACCGCCGCGTGGCGGCGACGTGCCCGTCTGCGTCCTGCACCTGCAGCAGGTACGCGCCCGATCCCGGGCTGGAACGAAGCGTCTGCACCTGCGACAGGGCTTGCCACGAGGTGTCGAACTGCCCGTCGTCGTCGAAGTCGACGCGCGAGAGAAGGGTCGCGCTCTGCTGGTCGACGTCCGTCGAAGCGGTGGGATCGACCGCGACGGTCAGCGTCGGCCCTCCGCTCTGTGCGACGGGCCGCGGCCAGTTGCAGCCCGGCACGGCGAGCGCGGCCATCGGCGACCACCACTGCGGGTTCTGCACGAGGTGGTCGTAGCGGAACGACTGGTAGCCGTCACCGCCGCCGAGCAGCGCGCCTGTGATCGAAGCGTCGACGGTGGCCTGTGTGGTCGTCTCGCTGCTGCTGGTGTAGGTTCGCACGACGGGGCAGACCCGCCGATCCGGCACACCAGCAATCGCGCAGGCGAGCCCAGCGTACTCCGCGGTCTTGGCGACGTAGCTCTGGTGGGCCGCATACGTGCTGTAGATCGAGCCGTCGGCCGTGTACGCCATCGGCATCAGCACGTCGAGCAGCGGCGCGAGCGCCTGCCAGTCCTGACCGTACTGCGAAGCAAGCGAGCTGCGCACCGACGCGTAGCTGTTGAAGCTGCTGTTGTAGGCCGGGCCGTCGAACGCGTAGCGGCCGGCAACCAGGTAGGCGTGCAGCGAGAGCGCGCCGATGCGCTCGCGCACGTCGGCGACGAAGCCGGTGACTTCTTGCGCCGCCGCGCCGGTCGTGCCGACGTAGCGCACGTAGTCGAGCGCGAAGCCGTCCAGGTCGTAGACCGGCACTCCCGAGGGCTGCCACGCGTCCAGGAAGTAGTCGACGACGTCGAGCAGATACGCGCGGTGCGCGGCGCTGCTCGGCTGCACCGACGCGTCGAAGCACTTGATCACGCCGACCACGCGCAGGTTTGCCGAGTGGCACGCATTGATCAGCTGCGGCAGGTCGATCCCCGCTCCCGAAGGACGGACGCTGCCCCAGGTCGCGTTCCACGAGCCCGCGCTGTCCGTCACCCACAGCTGGCCGGTCGACGGGCCCGTGGTGCGGAACACGCTGACGTAGACCGTGTCCACGCCGTGCTGCTGGCAGTTGCCGACGATCTCGGCGATCCGCGGGGTCATGTCTCCGACCAGGAACGGGAAGACCCCGACCGCCACGTCCGAGGACGGCGACTGGGCCCCGAGCGCGGCCTGGAGCAGCCATGAGCACAACCAGCGAGACATGCGCGGCATGATACCGGACCGGGACGCCGAGGTGCCTGCGTGCGCCTCGGCTACCCGCCAGTAGTGAATCCGGCGGCTGGAAGTAGACGACTCAGACGCCGCCGACGAACTGCATCAGCTCCTGGAACCGCCGCTCGACGGTCGCCCGGTCGGTGTCGGCGAGCCGGTCGACGCCGAAGCCCTCGACGTTGAGGCTGGCCGTGACGGTGCCGTAGCCGACCGCGCGCTTCATGTTCGCGAGGCTGATCTGGTCGCAGTTCGCGAGGTAGCCCATGAAGCCGCCTGCGAAGCTGTCGCCGGCGCCCGTCGGGTCGACGACCGTCTCGGTCGGATACGCCGGCAGCGCGTAGTGGAAGAAGTTGGAGAAGACGAAGCAGCCGTGCTCACCCTTCTTGACGATGACCAGCTTCGGGCCGAGCGCGAGCGTGGCATTGCCCGCCGCGATCAGGTTGCTCTCGCCGGTCAGCTGCTTGACCTCGCTGTCGTTGAGGATGATGCCGTCGATCTGCTGCAGCAGGTTCAACAGGCCGTCCTTCTGGATGTCGATCCAGAGGTCCATCGTGTCAGCGACGACGAACCGCGGGTTGTCCATCTGCTCGACGACGGACAGCTGCGTCGCGGGCGCCCCGTTCGCCAGGAACACGAACGGCGTGTTCCGGTAGTGCTCGGGCACCTTCGGCTCGAAAGCCCCGAACGTGTTCAGCTGCACGTCGATCGTGTCGCGGTCGTTCATGTCGGCCGAGTAGCGGCCGTGCCAGGAAAACGTCTTGCCGGGCTTCACCTCGAGACCGTCGAGGCACACGTCCCGGTCCGCCAGCAGCTGCCGGTGTTCGTCGGGGAAGTCTTCGCCGATCACGCTCACGAGGCGCACGGGCGTGAACAGGCGGGCGGCGAGTCCGAAGTAGGTCGACGACCCTCCCAGGCACCGCTCGGCCTTGCCGTGCGGGGTCTCGATGGTGTCGAACGCGGTGGAGCCAACTACGAGGAGCGTCATCTGCGAGCAGGGTAGCCGCACGGCGCACCCTGATCCACGCCAAGTCGCCCGCGACCTCGCGGCCGCTCCGCGCAAGCGCCTAGTCGCCCTGCTGCTCGCGCGCGACCTCGCGGTCGACGTCTTCCTGCGTCACGCGGTCCTTCTCGAGCAGGACCAGCAGCCCGGCGAGGCAGCTGAACGCCGTCAGCACGCTGCGGTAGAGGATCGAGAGCGCCACCCCGCGCGTGCGCATCGCCGACGCCGCGTCGGCCACGCCGACGAGATGCTGCGCGCCGTGCTCGGCGAACAGGTAGCCGTAGAGCAGCTCGCCGACGCCCCAGCCATTCGGCGCGATCGGCACCGCGGAAGCGATGTTGATGACAGGCACGAGCACGAAGTACTCGAACGCAGGCATGCCCACGCCGATCGCCATGCCGAAGCAGACTACGCACAGCACAACAGCACGTGGTTGAACATGCCGAGCAAGAGGCTCAATCCGATGACGAGCCGCTGGTCCCGGTAGAAGAAGATCGCCTTGTCGACCATCTGCAGCGAGCCCTTGAGCCTGTCGGGGATCCGGTTGAGCAACCACGACAGCCGGAGCACCTGGCGGAGACGCTTGCTGAACGACACCACGCCGACGAGGCCGACGCCCAGGATCACGCCCCAGATGCCGAGCGCGATGGTCGCGAAGCGATCGAGCGCGAACAGCACGCAGATCGCGCCGAGCAGCGCCAGCGACCCGAGCCCCAGGATCCGGTCGACGATCACCGACACGAGCGTCTGCGCGCGCTGGCCAGGGCAGCGCTTCATGATGTAGAGCGCCTTGACGACGTCGCCGCCCGTCGAGCCGGGGAACACGGTGTTGAAGAACACCCCGATCCAGGTGAAGCGGAGCGCTTCGACCAACCGCACGTTGGTGCCGTTGACCCGCAGCAGCCACCACCAGCGGGTACCCGCGATCATGATGGTCACGACGAAGCACAGGCAGCCGACGACGAACCAGCCGACGTCGAGGTTACGCAGGTAGCTGAAGAACCCTGGCCGCACGTCGACCGTGCGGCCGTCGGGGTGCTGCACCGACGCCGGCTGCTCGCGCTCCTCGCCGTCTTGCACGATCTGCAGCGGGTCGGCGCGCCAGTCGCCGACGATCTCGACGACCTGCTCTGCAACCACCGTCTGCCCGTCGAGCGTAACGAGGCGGTCCTCGAAGTCGATCAGCGTGAAGACGAACCACATCATCGCCGCCACG
>JBERSB010000025.1:0-2249 GCA_041236755.1 Luminiphilus sp.
CATCGGTCGCGCGAACGCCCGGCAGACCAGGAACGCGCCGCGCAGGTTGGTGTTGACCACCGCGTCGAAGTCCTCGGCGGACATGCGCAAGAACACGCCGTCCCTGGTCACGCCGGCGTTGTTGACCAGCACGTCCAGGCGGCCCTTCTCGTCCATCACGCCCTTCTGGAGCGCGTCGACGGACTCGACGTCGCTGACGTCGCACACCAGCGCGTGGGCCTCGGCGTCGTTCTCGAGCGCCGCGATCTCCTCGAGCGTGTCGTCACAGCCGCCGGCGCGGGTGGACGTGCAGAACACCGCAGCGCCCTGGCGGGCGAGCTCGACGGCGACGGCGCGGCCGATGCCGCGTGAGGCGCCGGTGACCAGCGCGACCTTGTCTTGGAGGCTCATGTTGGAATCGGAGGTCAGTCTGAGTGGGCGCGCGACCGGGCGACGAAGGGCGACCGCAGCAGCGACGCCTCCAGCGGTGAACTATCAGCGATGGACTACCAGCGCAGCAGCGTGTGGCCCCAGGCCATGCCCGCGCCGAACGCGGGCATCAACACGAGCTTGCCCTTCTCGAGCCGCCCGGCGTCGTAGGCCTCGCGGAGCGCGATGGCGACCGAGGCGGCCGACGTGTTCCCGTAGCGGTCGATGTTGCTGAAGACGAGGTCCATCGGCAGGCCCACCTGCTCCATCGCGGCTTCGATGATCCGCTGGTTCACCTGGTGCGGGATGATGCAGCCGATCTGGTCGGCGCCGTACTCCTCGGCGACGTCGCGGACCAGCTTGGCGAAGACGCGGACCGCGAAGCGGAACACCTTGGTCCCGCCCATTTTCATGAAGTGGAGGCGCTTCTCGATCGACTCGGGTGAGGCCGGATGTCGGCTGCCGCCGCCAGGCTGGGCGAGCACGTCCTCGGCGCCGCCCTCCATCGACATCGAACCGCCCAAGTACTCGCCCTGCTCGCACTCGGCGAGCGGCGTGATCACCGCAGCGCCAGCACCGTCGCCGAACAGCACGCAGGTGTTGCGGTCCTCGTAGTCGAGGATGCGGCTGAGGATCTCCGCGCCGCAGACGAGCACCTTCGAGTAGGCCCCGCTGCGCACCATGTTCGCGCCGACCTGGGTCGCGAACACGAAGCCGCTGCACGCAGCAGCCAAGTCGAAGCCGCCCGCGTCCTTGGCGCCGAGGTCGTAGCCGATGCGGCACGCCGTCGCAGGGAACGGCTGGTCACCGGTCACCGTCGCGCAGATCACCAGGTCCAGGTCCTCAGGCGCCACGTTGGCGTGCTCGAGGGCCTGCCTCGCCGCGTGGATCGCCAGGGTGCTGGTCACGTCCGTCGGGGCCGCGATGCGGCGCTCCTTGATGCCGGTCCGCTGGACGATCCACTCGTCCGACGTGTCGACGATCTTCTCGAGGTCCTGGTTGGTCAGGCGCTTCTCCGGGACGTAGCGGCCGAGCCCTGCGATGCCTACGGGGCGCAAAGTATCCATCACCGAACCTCCATGCCCAGGGTGGGCGTCGTGGTCTGTGCGGTCCATCCGCGGGAGCGTGCTGTGGTGGTCATCGCAACGTGGTCTTCAGTGCAAACTGAGTCAGGCCTCAGGTTGCTCGGTCGCGTCCCGGTCGCCGTTGCCGCCGCCGAGCCGCAGCGACGCTGCCGCCTCAACAATATGCCGGTTGACCTCACCTTCCAGAGAGCGCTTGGCGAAGCGGAGCGCGTTGGCGAACGCCGGCGCCTGCGAGCGGCCGTGGCAGATCGTCACGACGCCCTCGACGCCGAGCAGCAGCGCGCCGCCGTACTCGCTGAAGTCGACGCGCGGCATCACCGCGCGCTGCACCGCCTGCATCTGCTCCGGCGTCACGCCGGCCTTGCCCATCTCCTGGAAGACGGACCGCAGCAGGTACTCCGCGAGCCCTTCGCTCGCCTTGAGCAGGACGTTGCCGCTGAAGCCGTCGGTCACAACGACCTGGCACGCGCCCGAGAACAGCTCGACGCCTTCGACGTTCCCGCCGAAGCGGATCGGCATCTGCTGCATCAGGCCGCGCGCCTCGAGCACCAGCGGGCTGCCCTTCTTGTCCTCGCTGCCGATGTTGAGGATGCCGACGTTGGGCTCCTCGACGCCGAACTGGCAGCGGTAGTAGGCCGAGCCCATCAGCGCGAACTGCGAGAGGTGATGCGGCTTCGGCTGCTGGTTTGCGCCCAAGTCGAGCACCAGGAACGGGTGCCGCTCGCATTCGATGATCGCGCCGATACAGGCCTTGCG
>JBERSB010000026.1:0-4251 GCA_041236755.1 Luminiphilus sp.
CTGACGAACGTGCCGCGCGTCGAGTTGAGCGTGCCCGAGCGCAGCGCCGCCTGCACCAGGCGCACCTCGGCGTCGTCGAAGGTGCGGCCGCTGGCGTCGGCCTCGGTGGGCAGGCCGGCGGCAGCCGGCGTCGGCGCGGTGGCCCGCGTCCAGGCGTCGATCGCCGCCTGGATCGCCGCCGGCGCGTCGCCCGGCTCCGGACGCGCAGCGGGCCGGCTGCGCAGCGCGGCCTCGACCGCGCCCTGCAGGTCCTGCGGGCGCTCGGCGACCGCGACGCCGCCCGAGACCAGCAGGTCCCAGCGCGCGCCCGCGGGCGCGAGCACCACGCACGGCACGCCCGCCGCGGATGCGAACTCCTGGTATCCGCAGCTGTCGGTCACGATCACGGCCGCGCTGCGCGCGCGGTCGAGCTGATCCTTGGGGTCGTCGTCCGGTCTCGCGACGCCGAGCGGCAGCTCGAGCCGCGCGCACGCTTCGGCAGCGTGCGCCTCGAGCGCGGGGTCATGGCCGTGCTCCATCGCGAGCCACAGGCCCCCGAAGCGCTCGGGGCAAGGCGGCGTCGCGGCGAGCGCCGCAGCCGCCAGCGAGCCCACGACCGCGAGGTCCTGCTCGTCGAGGCCCTCCTGCAGCAGGTGCTGCCGCTCGGGCTCGGCGCGCGCGCAGCAGCGGTCCGCGGCGTGGTCGGCGAGCCGCCGCGCGCGGTCGCGCACGTCGCCGGTGCGCTCGCCCGCGTCGACGTGCACAGCGAGCCTGCCTTGGCTCCGGGCGGCGTCAGCGAGCGCGTGCGCGAGCTTGCCGGTGCCGACCGTCACGACGACCTCGGCGTCGCCCAGGGCGTCTTGGGCGAAGCGCGCGACCTCGTCGAGCCGACTGCGGTCGACGCCTTCGCCGAGTTGCACCGGCACGTCGGGCAGGCCGAGCGCGTGCGCGTGGGCGAGCTCCTCGTCCCCGCCGAGCAGCGCGACCCGCGCGCCGCCGGGGCGCGCGAGCAGCGCGCGCACCAGCGGCGCGGCCGCGAAGGCCTCGTGGCACGAGGCGAGTCCGATCAGGAGCTGCGGCAACGCGGTCGGCTAGCCCGGGCCCGGGCGTTGGTTGATGCGCACCGCGACGTGGCTGAGCAGGTCCTTCACGGACTTCTCGATGCGGTTGACGCTGGTGACGTTGTCGATGACGACCGCCTTGCGCGAGGTCATCGGGTTGAAGATCAGCCGGCCGCTGCGCAGCAGCAGGTATTCCGAGATGTCGGGGATCTCCTTGTTCATCTCCAGGCCCTCGGTCGACCAGCGCTGCACGTCGCCGAGGTAGCCGTGGTGGTGGAGGATCTCGCGCGCGTTGATCTCGTAGTAGTGGAACCGGCTGTTGACGAACACGATCAGCAGCAGCAGCCCGAGGCCGCCGCTCATGAAGCCGTAGAACGCGGAGTTGGCCTCGATGTGGACCTTGCCGAGCACGCGGCCCATGTAGCCGGTCAGGTCCAGCCAGAACACCAGCACGACCACCAGCGCGACCGCGAACACGATCACAATCGACCAGATCCGGCTGAAGTCGAACGAGAACACCAGCAGGTTGAGCAGGAACACCACCATCCAGGCGTTGCCCAGCGTCTGCGGCTCGATGCCCAGGCCGAGCCAGCTCAGCAGGAAGAAGATCGTCGACGCGATGAACGTCGGGTAGAGGAACACCACCTTGGGCCACGGCCGGATGATCACGCTCTCGGCGTGGGTCTGGGCAGCGGCGGCGGGCGTGGCCGCGGGCTGCGGCGTCGGCTGGGCGGGGTCGTTGTCGGTCATGAGCGCTCCTGGTAGGGGACGGACGCGTCCCCTACGTCGCGAGGGACCGAGGATTGTGGAGTTCTGGCGGCCGAACCGCCAGAAAAGCCTGCCCGCCCGGAGCGCTACTGCTCGCCGATCCGGACCGCCAGGGCGCCGCTGAGCGCGGCCCAGCCGACGCTGGCCGAGGACTCGAGGTGCAGACCCTGGAAGAACAGCTCTGCGCCGAGCACGCCCGGGACGTTCGGCAGCGTCAGCGGCGACGTGACCTCGGTAGCGCCGGGCGGCACGGCGAGCAGCGCGCTGACGTCGGCGCTCTGCAGCAGCACGCAGCCGGGCAGCCCGATGGCCGCGAGCGGCAGCGGCAACGGCAGGCCTTGGTAGGTCGTGCGGTCGAAGCCGGTCCACAGCACCACGGGCGTCAGCGCGGCGCTGCTCGGCACGTTGCCGTAGCGCAGGTCCAGCGTGGCGCCCAGCACCGGCGGCGTCGCGCCCGCGACCTCGAGCGTCGGCACGCCCGCGCCTGCCGCGCAGCCGGCGCCGTAGGGCGTGGTCTGGGACTGCCAGGGCAGCAGCACGTCGACGAGGTCGTTGGTCAGCGCGCCGCCGCACGCGCCACCGTAGAAGCGCGTGATCTCGATCGCCGCGTCATAGTATCCGGCGGCACCCGACTGCGCGGTCGCGCCCGCGCCGCTGGTGGCGGCGTGCAGCGTCCAGTTCACGCCGGACCAGGACCAGATGTCGGCGTAGCAGCCCGTGGCGGCCTCGCCGCCCAGCAGCACGGCGCGCTGCATGCGTTCGTCGTAGACGAGCACGGCGCCGTCGCGCGGCGCGGGGCCAGCCACGCAGGGGGTGAGCTGCGTGTCGAGCACGAACTGCCAGTCGCTGCCGTCCCACTCCCACACGTCGCTGCGCCGCTGCACGCCGTCGTGCCCGCCGAACAGCACCCGGCGGCCGCGCCGCCGGTCGAACGCGACGCTGTGTCCGTAGCGCGCGGGCGGCAGGTTGGCCGGCTGCAGCTGCGTCCAGTCGCTGCCGTCCCAGGCCCACATGTCCCCGAGCGGCGCGCCCGCCTGGTCGCGCCCGCCGAACAACAGGCACTGCCCGGTCGTCTCCTCGAACACCATCGCGTGGCTGCTGCGCGGCGTCGGAGAGGTCGCGGCGTTCTGGTAGGTCCACTCGCCTGCCGCGTAGGTCCACGTGTCGCCGAGGGGCTGGCCTGCGTAGTCCGCGCCCCCGAACAGCACGTTGTTCTGGCTGGCGCCGTCCAGGACCAGCGTGTGGCCGCTGCGCGCGAGCGGGTTGAGCAGCGACGACTGCTTGGTCCAGGTCGCGCCGTCGAGTTCGAACGTGTAGCCCAGGGGGTAGCCGTTGGTGGCGCCGCCGAACACCAGCGCGCCGCCGGTCTGCCCCGGCCGCGCTGCGAGCGCGTGGTCGCGTGATGCGGGCGGCGGAGTCTGGGTGGTCACCTGGCTGAGCGAAGCGCTCGACACGGGCACGGTGTTCAGGAGCAGCCGCAGCTCACGGACCACGAGGTCCGGGAACAGCCCTCGGTTGTAGGTGATACGGAACCGCGCGTAGCGGCCGCCGTCGTCGGCGATCCCTGGCACCGCTGCTGCGGTCCCGACGGCCGCCCGCCACGGCCCCGCCGAGCCCGGGTCGACGCCGCCGCCAGGCAGCTCGCCGGCTGCCTGGAACTCCACGTTGAGCGGCAGCAACTGCGGGCCCTGCGGTTCGTAGGCGAGCACGGCACCCGGCGCGCCCGAGTCGGTGTAGGTGACGTCGACGACGCCGTCGCCGTCGGTGTCGACGTCGAGCTCGTAGCCGAGCCACGAGGCCGGCGCGCCGCCGCCCGGCGCGTAGAAGGTCGAGGTGTCCCCGGAGAGCTCGTCGCGGTCGGTCAGCGGTCCGCTGTTCTCGCCGGCAACATAGCTCGACAGAGACGTGCCCCCGAACGCGACCGCGCCTGCGGCCTCGAGGCGGAAGTAGCCGTCCGCGCCGTCGCCGGCCGCGGCCGAGATGTTGAGCAGGCTGTTGCTCGTCACCGCGACGGTGCTGCCGTCGGCGCCTCGCGTGTCCATTGTGCCCGCGAACGAGAGGTCCCTGCCTGCCTGCAGCACGAACGAGCCGCCCGAGCCGCCGCCGCCAGGCGACGAGATGCCGAAGGTCGTGTCCGAGAACGAGGTGTTGGGGTTGTCGCCCGAGATCAGCACGCCGCGGCCGCCGCGCGAGGTCAGCTCGGCCGTGGCGGCGATCGTCATGGTGCCGCCGCAGCGGATCGCCGCGGCACCGCCACCGCCGGTGCCGGCGTGGCCGTTCATCCACGTCTCGAGCGCACTGCCGACCGTGAGCAACCCGAAGCCGTGCGATCCGCCGCCGCCGCCGCCGGAGCCGCCGACCAGGAAGTGGTCCAGCGACGAGTAGGGCGAAGGCGGCGATGCCGGCGGATAGGGCATCAAGTTGAACGCGGCGCCGCCCGCAG
>JBERSB010000027.1:0-2688 GCA_041236755.1 Luminiphilus sp.
TGCTCGTGCTCGGCGCTGCCGGCGTGATGATCGACGCGCGGCGCGCGATGTTCGACCTGCCGGTCGGCTGCCTCTGCACCGCGGCCGTCTACTACAGCGTGACGTGGCACAGCAGCGGCCGGCTGCGTCACGCCCTGCTCGCCGCGGTCGCGCTGGCCGCGGCCGCGATGACCAAGGGACCTGTCGCGCTGTGGTTCTTCGCAGCGCCGCTGCTCTCCGCGCTCTGCGTGCGGCGCGGCCGGGCGGCGGGATCGTGGTGGCACGGGCTCGCGGCTGCCGGAGTGTTCTGCGCGCTGGCGCTGCCTTGGCCCGTGTGGGTGCAGGCCGCGCACCCGGAGTTCTGGCAGGTGATGCGCGCGCAGGCAGAGAACCGCGAGCTCGGGCTGCCGCCCGCCAACCGGCCGCTCCGGCTCGGCGCCGCCGCGCTCGGGCTGGTCGTGCCGTGGTCGCTGGCAGTGCTCGCGGCCGCCTGGGCGGCGGTCCGGCGGCGGTCCGACGACGCGTCCACGGCGCGCTGGCTCTTGTGCTGGGTCGTGCTCGGGGCGCTGCCGTTCGTGTTCATGAAGACCTTCGAGCGCTACCTGCTGGCGCTCGTCTGCCCGATGGCCGTGCTCGCGGCCGGCTGGCTCGCGGCCTGCACGCCGCAGCAGCTGCGCCTGCACGCGACGCTCGCCGCGGCGCTCTCGGGCGCGCCGGTGCTCGCCTTCTCGTTGTTCGCGGCCTGGTTCGGCCTGGCCTACCTCGCGCCGCTCGCCGCGCTCGCGCTGCTGTGGGTGACGTGGCGCGCCGCGCGGCGAACCGCGCCGGACATTCGGGTCGTAGCAGCCCTCTGCGCGCTGCTGCTGACGGTGCTGCTGGGCTTCGTCTACCCCTCGCTCGGCATCAACCGCCTCCCCGAAGACCTCCCCGAAGACCTCGCGCGCGCCGAGGTCCGCACGTTCGCCCGCCCCCAGCCGGGCATGATCTCGATGGAGCTCGGGCGCAGCGTGCAGCAGTTCGACGGCCGCGCAGAAGGCCTCGGTGCGCGCCTCAGCGCCTACCGCGGCTTCCTGCTCGCGCTCGAAGGCGACGCTGCCCGCATCGAGCGGGCCGCGCGGGAGGCCGGCGTCGCGCTCGAGCGCGTGCACGAGTTCCGGTCGTTCTACTCGCGCAAGGCGTGGCTAAAGTTCTTTCGCAGCGGCGCCACGTGGCACGACTGGCGCGAAGCGCTGCTGTCCCGGTCGGCCGAGGGCCTGAAGCCTCGGTTCGTCTGCTACCGGGTGGGCTGAGCCGCGACGATTCCTGGCTCGATCCCGCGCGCCGCATCTCCGATGCTGCCGGCGTGCGCGCAGCGATCTTGAAGACAGCGGTCAAGAGCCTCACCGCCGGCGCGGCCCTGTGCGTGCTCGGCGCCGGCGCCTACTACGTCAAGTGGTGCGTCGCAGACGCCAAGTTCGCGACCGTTACGCCAGACGCCGTCTACCAGTCCGCGGCCTTTGCACCGGAAGACCTCGTCGCCGCCTGCGCTGCACACGGCATCCGGACCGTCATCGACCTGCGCGACGAGGATCTCGCAGCCATCACCGCGAACGCTTCGGCGGCGCGCACAGCAGGCATCGACCACGTGCACCTGCCGACGCGGTCCTGGCCGTTCCCCGAAGAGGTCGAGGCCTTCTTGGAGACGCTGTCGGGCTGCGAACGGCCGGTGCTCGTGCACTGCGAGCACGGCGAGGGCCGCTCGGTCCTGATGTGCGCGATGCACCGGATCGCCAACGAGGGCTGGAGCAACGAGGCCGCGTTCGACGGCACCTGCCGGCTGCCGGACGGCCTACGGTTCCTCAACGGCTGGTTCCCCGGCCTGAGGCGCTTCAACCCGGAGCACCCCAAGGGCCGGTTCGTGCGCAGCTACCGCCCCGCGTTCGGGTCATCTGCGTTCGGCTCACCAGCGGGCGGCTCGGCCGAGCGCCACAGCACCCGCTGACCGCCGGAGGTCAGCGCAGAGGAGCCGCCGCGAGCTCCGCTTCGCCCGGCGCGCGCACGGCGTCGGCGACGAACCGACGGCCGCTCTCGAGCTCGACCTCGACGCGGTAGACCCCGTCGACGACGCCGGCCATCGGCACCGTGCCGTCGGCGCGCACGTTCGGGCTCGCCTCGATCCACGGCGTGGCCTCGCGTTGGCCGTCGACGACGCGGAACAACTGCACGTGGGCGCGTTCGCCCGCGCATCCCTCGGGAAACTCCAAGATCACGGCCTGCGCCGTGAGCCCGCCCAGCGGCAGCACATGACGCGTGCCGCTCGCTTCCCGGGCCAGCACCAGGCGCGGCCCCGTCGCGAGCGCCTCGAGCGGCGCAGGCTCGCTGCCGCTTCGGTCCCCGCGGTCGAGCGAGAGCACGCCCGCGAGCACGAGCGAGGCGCACGGGACGGCCAACCAACGGAGCGATCCGGACATACCGTCCCCATCGACCCCGCAGCCGCGCGGTCTGAACCAGAACCAGCCGCGAAGCGGCGCTAGGAGGCGTTCTCGGCCGGCTCGCCGCAGGGCGCAGGCGCGGCCGTGACCAAGGCCCTGGCCAGCTCGGCCATCTGCGCCCAGTCGGGGCTCCGGTGCGCGCGGCGCACGAACTCCACGAGGCCGGCGACGTAGCGCGGCGCAGGCGTGCCCTCCGCGGCGCGGTCGAGCACCCAGCGAGCCACCCGGTGGTCGTCCG
>JBERSB010000028.1:0-2871 GCA_041236755.1 Luminiphilus sp.
CTCCTTTCGCCGCTGGCCCGGCAGCGCGGTCGCGCAGGCGGCGAGGAGGCAGAGCAGCGCGATCCGCGCTGCGCTCGCCGCCGTGACCGCGCCGCTCGACGCCCAGAAGCGGAAGGACAAGTGGAAGATCGACCCCTACACCAAGAACGACCCGAAGCTGATGGCCAAGGCCGGCTACGTCAGCTACGGGCCCTTCGAGTTCGGCAGCCTCGCCGCCGACATGGTGTCGTCGAAAGCGATCGCCGAGACGCTCAGCTACGCGAACGTCATCTGGCTGGAGACCGAGCACTTCCGCTTCGGCCTCGACCTGCCGCAGTGGCAGGTGCCGACAGAGGCCGACACCAAGAAGAAGCTGCGGGCAGAGCTGACCGAGCTGCAGAAGGTCCTGCCGAAGATCAACCCGAAGACGCGCCGGCTGGACCCCTGGCTGCGCGCGCACCTGACCGCGTACCGCATGGAGAAGCTCTATGCGGAGACGATGGAGCTGTTCGGCGTGACGGACGAGAGCTTCCCGCAGGACCCCAGCGAGGTGATCGTCGACGCCAAGAAGACCTTCATGGGCTACGGGCCCTACCTGGGGATGCGCGGCAAGTACCTGGTGCTCGTCGTGGAGAAGGGCGCGACCTACCAGCAGTACCTCAAGAAGTACGTCGGGCGGGACTCGCGCATGCCGCAGCGCTGGCACTTCACGGACGCGAGCGCGCTGCTGTTCGGCTGCTCGACCGAGTCGGACGACTTTCCGCTCAAGCACGACACGGCGCTGCACTGCGCGCTGGCGTTCAACGTGAGCCAGAACCTGCTCGACGGGTTCCGCCAGTACGCCTACGACCTGCCCGTGTGGATCCGGGAGGGGTTCGGCCACTGGAACTCCCGCCGGATCGACGGGAAGTGGCCGAGCTTCGACCAGAACGAGGGCTCGATCGCCGACATGAAGAAGCTCGAGAAGTGGAAACCCTTCGCCAAGGGCCTCGTCGGCAAGACCAATAAGTACGCGCCGTTCCCGACCGTCGCGGCGTGGCGCGACTTCGGGTCGATCGAGTTCAACGACCACGTCATGGTGTTCTCGCGCATGGACTACCTCATGTCGCAAGGGCCGGAGAAGTGGCGCAAGTTCCTGATGACGGTCAAGGGACGCGTCGACGCCAACTGGCAGGCCGACCAGCGCGATCTCGTCGGCGCGACCCGGCAGGGCCTGAAAGACGCCTACGGGCTCACGTTCCTGAACTTCGACGAGCGGTGGGCTGCGTGGGTCAAGGAGACCTACCCTTCGCGCTGAGCGCGCCCGGCGACGCCGCGCGCGGCACGACGCCCGAAGGAGATCAGCTCGGGTCCCAGAGACTCCGGCGGTAGACGGGCAGCAGGCTGATCAACGAGCTGGTCACCCAGCGCGTCGCCTCCTCCCCCATGTCCAGCGCGTCCTCTTTGGGCAGCTGCCGCTGCACGTGCAGCCAGTGCTCGCCGGGCGTGTAGTGCTGCATCACTTCCTTGACCTCGCCGGGCGTGACGCCGGCGCACCAGTGGTCGGCGCGCCAGTCGTGCAGCTTGAGGTTGAAGCCGCCGGGCAGCGCCTTCAGCTGCTGGCAGAACTCGTCGAGCTCCGCGGGCTCGTTCAGCAGCTTCTTCTTGAGGTTCTCGCCGTCCCACCACGCCTGCGGGTGGATGCGCAGCGCCGCTTCGACGATCTGGTCGTCGAGGCAGACCTCGAGCACCGTCTGGATGTAGTGGGTCTCGGCGTCCTTGCCGAGGGCTTCGCCGAAGAACGACGCGAGCTTCTTGCGCTCCTTCGCGCCGCGACAGAGATAGGCGCGCTGCTCGCGGACGCGGTAGCTGTTGAACGTGTACGGGTGGTGCAGCCCGGCCTGCGCACCCATGTCGGTGCCCAGCGCCTTGGCCTCTTTCTTGACGGCGTCGGCCATCGCCTTGAGCTTGCGGCGCACGCTGAGACGCAGCGCGTTGTACTCAGGGTCGTCCTGGCGGTGGCGCTCGTAGGCCTTGAAGTCGCGCTCGAGGAAGGCGTCGGGCATCGACGGGAGATTAGGAAAGCGCGCGCCCGAAGCCAGCGCCCTGGCGCACGGATGTTCGGGCATCTACGCTCCGCGCATGCGGCGACTTGTCGTGCTCCTCGCGGTGGCCGGAACCGGCTGCACTTCCACAGTGCTGACCGAGCCGGTCCTGCACGCATCGCCCTACCTCGCGCTCTACCGACTGCGCGGCGACACGCAGATGCAGTCCGAGGACCCCGGCACCGGCGGCGTCCAGGACAACCCCGCCCAGCCGCTCCGCAACTTCGGTCACGAGCGGCACCGCGAGGACGTCGGGCTGCGGCTGGACCTGGGCGACGGCTTCAGCGGCCTGCGCGCCGACTACTACAAGCTGGACATGAACACCGCCCGCAGCGGGGAGCTGACCGCCGACTGGGGCCAGCTGCTCCAGGGCGACTTCGCGAGCGTGCGCGCGGCGATGGACGAGCTGCGGCTCGGCTACGCGCACCCGCTGCTGGACGTGGCGATGGACTACCGCGACGACGAGCTCCGCCTACAGCTCGCCGCGGGCGGCGTGTTCGCGACGCGCTCGATGACGATGCGCGGCCGCGAAGACACGATGCAGCGGTTCCAGAACCTCGACTTCAAGGGCGACATCGCCTACGCGGCGGTGCGCGCACGGGCGTCGTGGCAGGACTTCGCGCTGGACCTCGAGTACGCGATCGCGCCCGAGGACTTCGTCATCAGCGGCGACTTCGAGGACGACAGCCAGGACTTCGAGGCCCGCTTCCACTACCAGCTGCCGCAGCGGGACATCCAGGTGTTCGCGGGCTGGCGCTACAGCGAGTTCACGTCCACGGGCACCGCCGACGGCTACCAGTTCGAGAAC
>JBERSB010000029.1:0-25727 GCA_041236755.1 Luminiphilus sp.
GGCGCACCGCCGCACGCGAGCGCCAGCGGGAGCAGCACGAGCGGCAGCCACGAGGACGCGCCGAAGCCCGCACCCTCCAGCCGTTCTACGAGCGAACGGGCGTCGTCGGTCGCGAGCGCTGCGCCGCCTCCGTAGCGGGCTGCGGTGCCGCGCTCGACCAACGCTGCGGCCGCCCTGGCGGCCTCGACGTGCAGGCCGGCGTCGCGCAGCCGGGCCTCGCGGTCGGGCGCGATCACGGCGGCCGCGGCCACGTCCATGCGGTCCCCCAGGTAGGCCGCCAGCGCGTCCAGCGCGTCGTCGCCGCGCGCGAGCGCCTGCTCGAAGCTCCGCCTCGCGCCGCGCGCGCGCCGGCCGGACACGTCCGCAGCGGCGCGACGGCGCGCGCGCCGCGCGCACGACGAGAGCAGCACGAGCAGCCACGGCGCCACGGCGCACGCGAGACCCCACGCATAGGACGGCGCGGACAGCCTCGCGGGCGGACCGTCCAAGGACGGCAGGTCGAAGACGTCGTCGACCCCGGGCGTCACCGCCGTCGCCGCCTCGGGCAGCGCCGCGAGCGCCTCGCCTTCGGGCAGCGGCTGCACGTCCAGCGGCAGCGCCGCGGTCACGACCTCGACGAAGTCCTCCACGCCCGGCGTCGTGTCGAAGTAGTTCCAGCGGACCGAGGGCACCTCGACGACGTCCGTCGACAAGGGCGTCAGGTCGTAGGTGATGATGACCTTGTCGGCGCTGCGCTCGGCCTCGTTCGCGCCCAGCTTGTGGAAGCCCTCGAGCTCGCCGAGCTCGGGCAGCCGCAGGAACTCGAAGTTGCCGCTGCCGCGCACGGTGAAGCTCAGCTTGACCGACTCGCCGACCCGCACCTGTTCGCGATCGACGACCGCGTCGACGGTGAAGCGGCCGACGGCCCCGTAGTAGGGCGTCGGCCGCCCTTCCTCGGGGATCGGCAGCACCTCGAGCTCGACGGGCCGGCCGTAGACGTAGTAGTTCGCGGTGGTCGGCCCGACCCGGCGGCCGAACGGGTCGGGGCGGCCCACCGACGTGACGCAGCGGAAGCGCAGCATCGGTGCCGGCAGTGTGACCTTGCCGAGCCTGGTCGGCAGGAACGCCCGATCGAACGAGTAGCGCTGCCACTGCTGGCCTTGGCGCGCGTGCCCGGCCTCGAACGCCGCGCGCACGAGGCGCTGGTTGCAGACGGCGACGCGCGTGTCGCCCGTCGGCTCCGGCGTCTCGATCCGCTCGCCGCCCGGGAACGCGTCGAGCCACGCCGCCTGGACCTCGATGTCCTGGTAGCGGTAGCGGTCGTAGACGGCGTCGGCGAGCCGTTGTCCCTGCAGCACGCCGTAGTCGAGGTGCACGCGCACCGGCTCGTGCACGTAGACGCGGCGCGGCGCCACCTCGACGTCGAGGTAGCCGAGCTCGGCGCCGACCAGGTCCTGGCGCGCTTCGAGGCGCAGGGCCGGGGTGCGCTGCTCGCGCGTGCCCGTCCACATCGAGAACGGCGGCACCTCGAACACTCCGGCGCGCGTCGGCCGCAGCTCGAGCACGTACTGCACGCCGACCTGCTCGACGAGCCGGCGGCCGTCGTAGAACGTGTAGCTGTTGCGGGACGGTCCGAGCACGCGCACGCCAAGGCCGTCGACGGCGGGGACCTCGGGCGCGCGCGGCGCCGCGGTCTTGCCCTCGACGCGGATCGCCACGCGCGAGGCGTCGCCCAGACGGATCGTGCCGGGCTCAGGTGCGCCGACCTCGAGCGTCTCCTGACCGAACGCCGCGCCCGCCGTCGCGAGCGCCCAGACCACCGCAGCCGCCGCCCGCGTCACCAGTCGCGCTCCACCGGCTTGCGACCGCGCCGGGCCCGCGCCTGCGCCGTCTTCATCTCCTTCTCGAGCTGCTTGAGGCGTTCGAGCAGGCGCTGCGCCTGCTCGGGCGAGAGCTCGCGTCCCGCTCGGCCTTCACCGGGGGCGTCCTGGCGCGGCGCGCCGGGCTCGGGCTCCGGCGCGTCCATGCGGCCTTGGGGCGACTCGTCGGCCGAGCTCTCCTGGCTCACGTCCGGCGCCTGCTCGGGCTCGGAGCCCTCGGCCTGGGGCTCACCGGACTCCGGCGCCTCGGCAGGCGGCTCGGCGCCGGGCTCGGGCTCGGGGCGCTCCGGCGCGCCTCCGCCCGCGCTCGGCTCGGGCTGCTCACCCTCGCCGCCCGGGCGCTGGTTCTGCTCGCTCTGGTTGCCTTCGCCCTGGCCCTGCTCGCCCTGTTCTTGCTGCTCCGAGCCCGACGGATCCTGCTGCTCGCCGCCCTGCTCCTGCGGGTCCTGGTCGCCCTCTTGCTGGTCGCCCTCTTTGCCGGGCTCGCCGTTCTCGTCGGGCTGCTGCGGGCGCTGATTGAGCAGCTCCTCCAAGCGCTCCTTCAGGGCTTCGAGCTTCTGCACCGCGCGCTCGGTGTTGCGGACCAGCTCCGGCGTGGGCTTGGCGCGGACCGCGCGGATGAAGTGGTTCTTCGCCTGGAACGCCTTCTGCACGGCCTGCTCGAGCAGCGGAACCGGGTCGGCCGGCTCTTCGTCGGCGCCGGGCGCCGCCGTCTGCGGGGCATTTGCGGCAGCGTCGGCGCGACGCTCGAACGCCTCGGCCTCGGCGAAGCGGATCGCCCCCAGCATGCCGCGGTGGCGGTCCGTCGCAGCGCCGTCGGACGAGGCCGCGTACTTCTCGGCCGCCGTCTCCGCGGTGGCGAGGTCGCCCGCGCGCCACGCCGCCAGCGCGAGGTTCCACTGCAGCTCCGCCGAGTCCGGGGCCCGCTCGAGCGCGCGCGTGAACGCGGCCTGCGCGCCCGCGTAGTCGCCCTCGCGGTAGCGCTTGAGGCCCTCTTCCCGGTCCCCGCCGCCGAGGGCGACGGCCAACACAGCGATCGTCGACAGCAGGGTGTTCATCGGTGGCGTCCGTGGGCGAATGCGATCTCCAACAGTAGCAGAACGAGCAGCGGCAGCAGCACCAGCTGGTAGCGCGCCTGCTTGCCGGTCTCTTCGCCGGCGTCGTAGGCCCGCTTCTGCATCGGCACGAAGCGCTTCTCGTGCAGCTCGACGATCGGGAGCGCCATTGCCTCCGCGCGAACGAACTCGCCGCCCGTCACCGACGCCACGCGCCGCAGGCTCTCCGGGTCCATCCGCGAGATCACCTCGTTGCCGTCGCGGTCGCGGAGGAACTCCTCCTTGCCGCCGCGCTCGACGGTGATCTTGCTGCCGAGCGCGCTGCCGTAGCCGACCGTGTAGACCGTCAGGCCGTCTGCCTCGAGCTCCGCCGCGGCCTGCTGGCCCGCGCCCGCGAGGTCTTCGCCGTCGGTCATCAAGACGACCACGGTCGTGGCGACGTCGTCGGGATCGGCGAGGTCCTGTGCGCGCCGCAGCGCCTTGCCGAGGTCGGTCCCACCGGTGCGGGCGATGTCGGTGTCGACCTCCTCGAGCAGGCCGTCGAACGAGGCCACGTCGTGGGTCAGCGGGATCCACAGGCGCGCGTCGCCGGCGAACACGACGAGCCCGACCCGGTCGCCGCCTTCGATGCGCGGCAGCACGGCGCGGATGTCGCGCTTGGCGCGGTCGAGCCGCGTCGGCGCCATGTCGCGCGCCAGCATCGACTGCGAGGTGTCCAGGCAAAAGATCAGGTCGAGGCCGCGGCGCTCGACCGAGACCGCCTCCTCACCCCAGCGGGGATCGAGCCAGCAGATGCAGCCGAGGCCCAGCAGCAGGGTCAGCCGCAGCGAGCGCCAGAGCGGCGACGGCACCGACGAGAGCGGTCGCGCGCCGTAGCGCGCCATCGCGGCGCGGGCGCGGTCGAGCGCCAGCCACAGCGCCGCCCAGACGACCGGCAGCGCCAGCAGCCAGGGCCAGAGCGCGCCGCGCGCGAACTCGACCTCGCTCACGGCACCCTCCTGACCACGAGCGCGTCGAGCAGCACGCCGAGCACCAGTAGCAAGAGCCCGAGCCCCAGCGGCAGCTCGAAGTGGTCCACGGTGCGGTAGCGCGGATCCTCCCGCTCGCTCTTCTCGAGCTCGTCGATGCCGGCGTAGACGCCCGCGAGGTCCTCGTCGCTCTTCGCCTCGAAGAAGGCGCCGTCGGTGATCGCCGCGATCTGCTCGAGCGACTCGAACTGCAGCGGCATGAAGCCGAACGGCGACGCGCGGCCGCGGCCCAGCCCGATCGTGTGCACGCGCACGCCGGCGTCCTTGGCGAGCCGCGCCGCGTCGACGGGCTCGATCGCGTCGACGTTGTTCTCGCCGTCGCTCAGCAGGATGACGACCTTCGACTTCGCGGTGCTGTCCTGCAGCACGTCGACCGCCTTGGCGAGCGCGACCCCGATGCCGGTGGCGTCGAACTCGCTGCCGCGCGGCACGGTGTCGAGCACGCGGAGGAACGCAGCGAGCGCGCGTTCGTCCAGCGTGAGCGGGCAGCGCAGCTCCGCGAAGCGCGCGAACGCGACGAGGCCGACGCGGTCGGTCGCGCGCGCCTCGGCGAACTGCTCGGCGCGCTCGCGCGCGGCGTCCATGCGCCGGTAGCGCTCCTGGTCGCGCATGTCCTCCTGGAGCATCGAGGAGCTGACGTCGACGACCAGCAGGATGTCGATGCCCTCTTCGCGCAGCGGCACGACCTCGCGCTCGACCGGTCGCGCCAGCGCGACGGCCAGCAGCAGGCCGCTGCCGGTCAGCAGCGCCAGCGGCAGCCACGCGAGCCTGTTGCGCAGCGTGCGCGGCAGGCCGTCGAACAGGTGCAGCGCCGCCGTCGGCAGCGCCGCGCGGCGCACCGCCGTCCGGCGCAGCGCGGCCGCGATGACCACGGGGACCGCGAGCAGGAACCACGGGTCGAGCAGGGTGTAGCCCGCGATGCTCACGCCGACGCCTCCATGTCCGCGACCCGGTCGCTCCTGGTGGCCTCGACGAACGCCGCGGCGAGCGCGAGCGCGCGCTCGTGCTCTTCTGTGGCCGGCACGAACGCCGCGAACTTGACGAGGTCGCACTGCGACAGGAAGCGCTCGAGCTCGGGGCGGTGCCGCCGCGCGAGGCCGTCGCCGAACTCCAGCTCACGGAGGAACTCCTCGGTGGTGCGTTCGGGCGCGCGGATGCCGAAGCGCTCCTCGACGTAGTTCCGCAGCACCGCCGAGACGCCGACGTAGAACGCGTCGACCTCCGCAGGGCTCTCGCGGGGCGCGGTGCGCCAGCGCTGCAGCGCGCGCAGCGCGCGGACGTGCGCAGGCGCGACGACCTCGACCGGGTGCATGGACGTCTCGGGCCGCCGCCGGAGCAGGAGCCACGCCGCCGCCGCCATCAGCAGCACGGCGACGCCGACCGCCGACCACACCCAGTAAGACGTGCTCGCTGGGAAGGGTGCGCCCGGCGCCTCGATCTGTTCGCCGTGCTCGGCGGACAGCGTCGACGTCACCAGCACGATCACCTCCTGGCTGGTCGCGGCAGCGGGCTCGCCGCCCGCAGCTGCTTCGACCTCGACCCGCAGCGGCGGCACGCGCAGCTCGCCCGGCCCCTTGACCGGCAGCAGCGTCCAGGTCGTGCGCTGCCAGCGGCCGTCGCCGAGCGCGCGGTCGTCGTCGTCGACGCGCGACTGCTCGACCCACTCCTCGACGTCGAACTCGGGCGCAAACGATGCCTCGACGCCGGGGCCGAGGTAGCGATCGGCGACCACCGTGACCGGCTGCAGCAGCGCCACCTCGGTCGGCGTCACCGACACCCTCAGGTCGACCTCCAGCCCCGGCGCGCGCTCCCAGGGCGCCGCAGCGCCGTCCCCGCAGCCGAGCGGCAAGCAGGCCACCAGCGCCAGCAGCAGCGCACGGCGACTCATCGGCGCGCACCCCGGAGCTCGCGCGCCCGGAAGAAGCGCACCAGCGGATCGGCGACCGAACCGTCGGTCGGCACGTCGACGAGGTCGACCGCCGCGCGCCGGCACGCCGCATCGAGCGCGGCGCGCTCCCGCGACCAGCGGCGGCGGAGCTCGTCGCGCACGGCGCGGCTCTCGGTGTCCACGACGACGCTGCGGCCGTCCTCGAGGTCGGCGAGGTGCAGCAGACCCGCGCGCGGCAGGTGCGCCACGTCGCCTTCGGCGCGGTCCATGCCGGCGGCGAACGGGTCGCGGAGGCGCACCGCGATCACCTCGTGGCGGCGCGACAGCATGCGCAGCTCGCGCTCGTAGCGCGGGACGCCGCCGGGCTCCAGGAAGTCGCTGACCACGAACACGATCGCGCGCTTGCGCTGCACGCGGCCGGCGTAGTCGAGGGCCGCGGCGAGGTCCGTGCGGCTGTTCGGCTCGGGCGGCACCAGCGCCTCGCGGATCAACCGGAGCACGTGATTGCGCCCCTTCTTCGCCGGCACGTAGCGACCCACCTCGTCGGTGAACGTCACCAGGCCCGCCTTGTCGTTGTTGCGCGCCGCGGCGAACGCGACGCAGCCGACGAACAGCGCCGCGGTGGCCGCCGCCGTGCGCGACTCGCGCCCGCTGCCCGCCGGCTGCGTGCCAAACGCCATCGACGAGGAGACGTCGAGCACGAACAGCACGGTCAGCTCGCGCTCCTCGACGAACTTCTTCACGAACGGCCTGCCGACGCGGGCCGTCACGTTCCAGTCGACGCTGCGCAGCTCGTCGCCCTCGGCGAACGCGCGGACCTCGTCGAACTCAATGCCCGAGCCGCGGAAGACCGAGCTGTAGCCGCCGGACATCACGTCCGTCACCATCCGGTCCGCGCGCAGCTGGACGCGGCGCGCCTCCGCCAGCAGCTCGGGGTCGAGGGCGCGGGGCATGCTCGGACGCGCGGCGGCTAGGGAACGGGCACCGTGTCGAAGACGGTGCGCAGCACGGCCTCGCTGTCGATCTCCTCGGCCTCTGCCTCGTAGGTCGTCAGCACGCGGTGTCGGAGCACCATCGCGCCGACCGCCTTGACGTCCTGCGGCGTGACGAAGCCGCGCCCCTCGAGGAACGCCCGCGCGCGCGCGGAGCGCGCCAGCGCCAGCGAGGCCCGCGGCGACGCGCCGTAGAGGATCAGCGGCGCCAGCTTCTCGAGGCCGACCTTCTGCGGCTCGCGCGTCGCGAACACCAGGTCGACGATGTAGCCCTTGACCTTGTCGTCGAGGTAGATGGTGTCGAGCAGCTGCCGCATCCTCAGCAGCTCTTCGGGCGTCGTCGCCGGCTGCACGTCGGTCGAGGCCGACAGCCCCGCCATGCGGTCGATGATCTTCAGCTCCTCGTCCTTGCTCGGGTAGCCGACCACCAGCTTGACCAGGAAGCGGTCGACCTGCGCCTCGGGCAGCGCGTAGGTGCCCTCCTGCTCGACCGGGTTCTGCGTCGCGAGCACCAGGAACGGATCGGGCAGCTTGCGCGTGTCGCCGGCGAGCGTCACCTGCCGCTCCTGCATCGCCTCGAGCAGCGCCGACTGCACCTTGGCCGGCGCCCGGTTGATCTCGTCGGCGAGCACGAAGTTGGCGAAGACCGGCCCCTCCTTGACCTGCCAGTCGCCGGTCTTGGGGTTGTAGACGTGCGTGCCCACGAGGTCGGCGGGCAGCAGGTCGGGCGTGAACTGGATGCGACGGAACTCGCCGCCCACCGTGCGCGCGAGCGCGTTGACCGCGAGCGACTTGGCGAGGCCGGGGAGCCCTTCGAGCAGCACGTGGCCGTCGGCGAGCAGGGCGATCAAGAGCCCGTCGAGCAGCGCGTCCTGGCCGACGATGACGCTCTGCAGCGACGAGCGCACGGCCTGGAGCGTCTGGCTCTCGGCTTGGATACGTTGGGCGATGGCGACGACGTCGGTCATGGGCGGTCCGTTGGAAATCGGGCCGCCACGATAGCGCGAAGGCACAACTCCTCAATGGCGAGCCGCGCTGCGCGCCGCATCAGCGGCCGCCGGCGGCGCGGTCGGCGTCGGCGAGCGCGCGGTAGCGCGCCGCGAGGCCCTCGCGGATCTCCGGTGGCGTCTGCGGCGTCACCACGCCGTAGTCCTCGCCGGCGACCGAACGCAGCACCGCCGAAGTCTGCACCCACAGGCGCGGGACCTCGAGGTCGACGAGCAGGCGGCACAGCTCGGGCACGGCGCCGAGGTCCGCACCGGGACGCAGCGCGTCCTCCTGCAGCGTGTGCGTCACGCCCGCTCGACGCAGCGCGTCGAGGAACCACTTCCACTGCGGCTCGTCCTTGTGGTCACGCCACCACGCCTCGATCGACGTGATGCGGTCCGGCACGTTGACGAGGTCGACGCCGGTCGCGCCTTCGAGCAGCGGCGCGGCCTCGCCGGCGTAGCGCGTCTGGCGGAGCAGGTCCATCAGGTCCGGCAGGTTCTCGGGCACCTGGTAGGCGCCGAGCATCAGCACGAGGTCGGCGCGCACCCGCTCGTCGCGCACCAGCGGGATCTGGCGGCGCAGCGCGGGTCCGGCCAGCACGCCGCCGAGGCGCTGCAGGTTGAAGCGCGCCATCTCGCCGAGCTCCTGGCCGTAGCCCACGACGACGAACTCCGTCAGGAGGTGCGCGGAGCGCGGGTCGCGCAGCTCGCCGAGCCCGCGCAGCGCCGCCTCCTTGTCCGCGTTGTTGGGCGCCTGCATCGCCTTCTGCAGCACCGGGAACGCCAGCCCGCCGCCCACGCGGCCGAGCGCCCGCAGCGCCTCGCGGCGCAGCTGCGGAACGGTGCCGTCGGCGACGATCAGGTCGACCAGCGGTCGGCCGGCGCCGACGATCCGCAACTGCCCGCACGCGTAGACCGCGGCGCGCTGCACCTGCAGGTCTTCGTCTGCGAGCATCGCGACGAGCCGCGGTGCTGCGCGCAGGTCGCGGCCCGCGACGACCTCGTCGAGCGCCGCGCGGCGCACCACCGCGCGCGTGTCCTCCAGCGCGCTGAGCACCTTGTCCGGGCCGAGCACGCCGAACACCTGCTTGACGGCGGCGCGGCCGCCGCCTTCGGCGGTGATCGCGAGCTCGACGCACTCCCGCCAGACGCGGTCGCCTGGCGCAGTGGCCGCGACCTCGAGCAGCTGCCGGTCGAACGTCTCCAGCTTCGGCAGCGCGCGCAGCGCGTCCAGGATCGCGTCGCCGCCGGCTTCGCCGAGCAGGGTGCCGCGGTCGGGCTGCGCGGCGAGGTAGCCGATGGCGCGCGCTCGCAGGCTCTCGCTCCAGCCGAGCCAGCCGCGCACGACGCGGCCGACGAAGCGCCGCGCGCGCGCCTGCTCGTCGGGGTTTGCCGTGAGCCACGCGCGCTCGGTCCGCCAGAACGCGACGCGGTCGGGTTCGTCGGCGAAGCGGTAGAGCTGCCACATCTGCCCGTCGACGACGCGGTCGATCGCCTCGACCATGCTGTCGAAAGCGAGGTGTTCGCCCTCGGTCACCGCGACGCTGCTGCGACCTCCGGCGACGCGCACGTCGAGCGATCGCACGCGCGGCAGCACGGAGTCGACGCTGGTCCGCACCGTCGTGCCGAAGCCCGACCGCTCGAGCCGTTGCACGACCTCGACCATCTCGTCGTCGGCGAGGATCACCTCGACCGCGCCTGTGTCGGCGTCCATCTCGGCCATGTCCTCGCCCAGCACGCGCACCACCGAGCCCGGCCGCCGCAGCGTCACGATCGCGGTGCCCGCGTTCTCGGGGGCCACCTGCAGCTCGGAGCGCACGCCGAGGAACGTGCCGCGGTTGGTGTCCCACCACTCGCGCCACGACAGCGGCTCTTGCGACGAGGGGATGCGACCGGTGTGCCGCAGCAGGCGCTGCTCGGCAGGGTTGCGCAGCATGTCCAGGTTGGGCACGAACTGCTGCGGCTCGACCACGAGCAGCAGCGCCTCCACCAGCTCCCGGTCCAGCTGCGCGATCGAGGCGTCGACGCCGTCGCCCGCAGCCGACGAGGCCCGGTAGACGAGGTCGGCGAGCGGCACCGCAGCCAGCACGCGCGTCAGCGCTTCGGGCGACTTCAGCCGCTTGGCGAGCGGCTCCAGCAGCTCTGCGGGCAGCCCGTCGCTGGACGCCGCGCGGTGGATCTCGGCGAGCGCGAAAGCCGCGTAGACGAACGATCGGTCGACTGCGGGTGCTGCGATGCGCGCCTCCAGGACCGGGACGGCGGACGCGCCGACGCCGACGAGCGCGCGGCACGCCGCCGCGGCCAGCGCCGGGTCCTTGGCGAGGAGCTCGACGAGCCGCGCCGTCGCGAGCTCGCCGCCCATTTCCTGCAGTAGGTCCACGCCGCGCAGCCGCAGGTCCAGGGACTGCTCGCGCGAGAGCTGCAGCGCGAACGCCACGTCCTCTTGCGTGCACAGCGGCGCCAGCTCCTGCACCGCGTAGCGACGCACGCCGGCGTGCTTGGCGCGCACGCACTGCTGCAGCGCCGCCTTGGCGTCGGGCCCCTTCAGCTCGGCCATGGTCTCGACGACCGACCTCGTCGCGTCGCCGAGGCGCCGGGCCAGCAGCTGGAACAGCAGCTCGTCGCCCACCTTGGTCGACCCGCTGATGCGTCCGAAGCGCCTCGCGACCGGCATCAGGTGGCGCATCTCGTTGGACCTCGCGGTGCGCGCGACCTGCAGGATCAGCTGCTCGATGCGCGGATAGTTCTGCCCCATCTCCTCGAGCTTGGTCTCGACCTTGACGGCCGGGCCGTGCAGATCCATGACGTCGCGCCGGAACCGCTCGATCTCCTCGACCGGACCGACCTGCTGCTGCTCGGCGGCCGCGGGCGGCTTCGGCGGGAGCTTGAGGTCGCCGCCTGGGAACACCTGCGGGACGACGGAGAGGAAGAGCGTGGCTGCGAGGGTCATGGGGCCGGCAAGGTGTGCTGGCCGCGGAGGGGTCGATCCGCGGACTCGGACGGGTCGAGGATCATAGCGCCAACTCGCCGTCGCGCGCGGCGGCGGCGCTTGCATCCATGCCCCGGCGCCGCAAAGTGCCACGCCGCCCGCCGTGCCGTCCCTCCTGCGAGTCCACCTGGCGCTGCTCACCGTCTCGGTGCTGTTCGGCTGCCACTTCGTGTTCACCAAGCGCGTGCTCGACGCCGTGCCGGTCGACTCGTGGGTGCTGTTCCGGGTCGCGGCCGCCACCTGCATCCTGATCCCGCTCGCCGTCTGGCGACGCCGGCGCGGGCCGCTGCCCGGCCTGCGCACCCTGCTGCTGCTGCTGCTCGCCTCGTTCCTCGGGGTCGGGCTCAACCAGGTGCTGTTCAGCGAAGGGCTGCTCCGCACGACGCCGGAGCACTCGGCGGTCGTCACCTCCGCGATCCCGACCTGGACGCTCGTGGTCGCCGTTCTGTTCGGCCAGGAGCGGCTGCGCGCGCGCCAGGTGGTCGCCGTCGCCTGCGCGCTGCTCGGCGTGCTCTACCTGCTCGGCGTGGACCGGATGCTCGCCGGGAGCCAAGACGCGTTCGGCGACGAGACGCTCGCCGGCGACCTCCTGACGGCGGCGAACGGCTTCGCCTTCGCCGCGCACCTCGTGCTGATGCGCCGGATCGGCCGGGACCTCGACCCCTGGACCACTGTCGCGATCCTGTTCGCACAGGGGCTCTTGATGATCTGCCTGTGGAGCGGCCCCGGCGTCGAGGCCGCGCACGCGGTGACCACCTTCACGCCGCCCGTGCTCTGGTTCGCGCTCTACACGATCCTCGGCGCGACGGTGCTGACCTACGTGCTCAACACCTGGGCGCTGCGGCACACGCGCAGCTCGAACGTCGCCCTCTACATCAACCTGCAGCCGCTGATCGCGGCGAGCCTCAACTTCGCGCTGGGCGCGCCGGCACCCGGACACCGGTTCTACGTGGCGCTGGCGCTCGTCGCGCTCGGGCTGTGGATCCAGGCGCGCACGGCGCCGCCCCGCTCGCCCTAGCGCGCGCCACCCCAGCCGGCGAAGGCGCGGCTCACTCGGGCCGCCACCACGCGTCCATGACCCGCTGGAGCGCGGCGACGCGGTCGGGGTGCGCAGCGGCGAGGTCCTCGCGCTCGTGCGGATCCGCCGTCAGGTGGTAGAGCTCGGCCCGGGCTTCGGGACGGCGCGGCGCGATCAGCTTCCACCCGTCGCGGACGAGCCAGCGGTACTGCAGGCCCTTGGTCGGGACCGCGAGGTCGGCGACGTCGTGCGAGAACGTCTCGCCGAACACCTCGGCGCGCGCCGCAGCCGGGTCGAGCAGGTCGCGGCCCGTCATGGCAGCGGGCACGTCGACGCCGCACGCGCGCAGGATCGTCGGCGCGAGGTCCACGGCGCTCGCATACGACGCCGGCTTCGCCGGCGTGATCCGGCCCGGCCAGGACAGCATGATCGGCGTGCGCACGCCGCCTTCGTAGGGCGAGCGCTTCGAGCGCTCGGCGTAGCCGCGCGCGTCGGGACGCTGGATCCAGCCGGTGTCGGTGACGAAGACGACCAGCGTGTCGTCCTCGAGACCGCGCTCGCGGAGGTGTGCCAGCAGCTCGCCGCAGGTCTCGTCGAACCACTCGCACATCGCGTGGTACTTGGCGATGTGCAGGCTCTTGCCCTGCTCGCGGTACTTCGCCAGCAGCCGCTCAGGCGGGTTGTGCGGGGTGTGCGGCAGGAACGGCGCGTACCACAGGAAGAACGGGTCGTCGCCGCACTGCTCGACGAAGTCGTAGATGGGCTGCATCGTCTTGCGCCCGATCTTCAGCCCCTCGTCGCCGTGGCGGCCGCCGCGGGCGCGCTCGCCGTGGGTCATGCCGTCGGTGAAGCCGCCGCAGCGGCAGTTGCCCTCCCACCACTTGCCGGTCTGCAGGCTCTTGTAGCCGAGCGGCGCGAGCAGCTTGGGCAGCGTCGTCGCCGCTTCGATGTGCCGCAGCATCTGCTCGCGCGCCTCGCCCCGCGGCGGGTCGTTACCGGTGATGCCGTGCTCGTGCGGGTAGAGCCCGGTGATCATCGTCGCGAGGCTCGGCCGGCAGAGGCTGGACGGCACGTAGCCGCGCTCGAACACGAGGCTGCGCGCTGCGAGCGCGTCGAGGTGCGGCGTCCGGATCTCCTCGTGGCCCATGAACCCGAAGTCCGTCCACGCCTGGTCGTCGGAGATGATCATCACGACGTTCGGCGGCCGCGCCGAGGCCGACTCCTGGGCCGGCGCCGGGCAGAGCAGCAGCGAACAAGCGAGCAACAGCGAGCCGAGACGCATGGGCATGGTCTACCCGATCCCTGCCCGCGGCGCGCGCGGCGCCCGGCGATCTCGCTTCCGCGCGCGGGCGCGCTACCCTCTTGCGCCCGCCATGAGCCAGCCGACGACCCAGACCCCGCCCGAACCCGGCACGATCCTCGAGCTGCGCACCGAGCGCCTGGCGTTCGGCGGCGCGACCGTCGCCCGCCACCAGGGGATGGCCGTCTTCGTGCCGTTCGCCGCCCCCGACGAGCTGGTGCGCGTCGAGGTCACCGAGGCGCAGAAGACCTTCCTGCGCGCCCGCGTCGTCGAGGTGCTCGAGCCGGGCCCCGACCGCGTCGCGCCGCGCTGCCGGCACTTCGGCGAATGCGGCGGGTGCAACTACCAGCACGTCTCCTACGAGGCCCAGGTGCGCGCCAAGGCCGAGTTCGTGCACGACGCGCTGACGCGCATCGGCGGCTTCGACTGGCAACAGCCCGTGACCGTGCACCACGCAGAGCCGTGGGGCTACCGCTCGCGCACGCAGCTCAAGCTCAAGGCCACGTCGGGACGGCGGCCCGACGGCAGCGAGGGCCGGCTCCGGCGGCAGGAGCGGCAGCCCGAGGACGACCGCGCGCCCGCGCCCAAGGTGCCGGTGGTGGGCTTCCATCGCGCGCACTCCCACTCGGTGCTCGACCTCGAAGAGTGCCCGGTGCTAGCACCCGACCTGTGGGACGGCGTCGGCCGCGTGCGCGCGGCGTTGACGGGCGTCCGGCGCAAGGAGTGGCCGTACCAGGTCGAGGGTTCGTGCGGCGTGGACGGGGCCTCTTGGTCGCCGGACATGCCGGGCATGCGCAAGGACCTCGTCGAGCACGAGGTGCTCGGGTTCCGCTACCTGATCGAGCCGGACAGCTTCTTCCAGGGCAACCGCCACCTCGTGCAGAAGCTCGTCGAGTGCGGCGTCGGCGAAGAGCGCGGCGGGCTCGCGTTCGACCTCTACGCGGGCGTCGGCCTGTTCTCGATGCCGCTGAGCCGCCGCTTCGAGCGCGTGGTCTCGGTCGAGGACGAGCGGCGCGCGGCGACGCTCGGCCGCGTCAACGCGAAGATGAACCGCTGCAACAACGTGCACTACCTGCGCAAGACCACCGAGCAGTTCCTCGCCGCCAACAAGGAGACGCCGGAGCTGGTGCTGATGGACCCGCCGCGCCTGGGCGCCAAGCCTGCGATCCCGATGCTGCTGGAGCTCGGGGCCGAGCGCATCCACTACGTCTCGTGCGACCCGCAGACGCTCGCGCGCGACCTGCGCGCGTTCGTCGACGGCGGCTACGAGTTGGTGTCGGTCGAGGCCGTCGACATGTTCCCGCAGACCTACCACGTCGAGTGCGTCGCGCGCCTGCGGAGGGCGGACGCGTGATCGAGACGCGCGTCACCGACGTGCCTGCCGCCGAGGGCTCGCGCGCGGCGCGCATCACCGCCCACCTGTCCGGCGAAGGGCCGTTGGCGGTGCTGCTGCACGGCGTCCCGCTCGACCACCGCATGTGGCTGGACGTCCTGCAGGGCCCGCTGCGCCGCGTGCGCACGCTCTGCGCGATCGACCTGCGCGGCCACGGACACAGCCCGTGGAGCGGCGACGCGGCGCACACCATGGAGCGCATGGCCGATGACGTCGCGCACGTGATCGGCGCGCTCGGCCACGAGCAGGCCGACGTGTGCGGCCTGAGCATGGGCGGCTACGTCGCGATGGCGCTGCACGCGCGCCACCTTGGCTGCGTGCGCTCGCTGGTGCTGACCAACACGCGGGCCGCCGCCGACACGCCCGCCCAGGCAGCAGCCCGCGACGACGCGATCCGGTCCGTCGCGACGCAGGGCCGCGGCGCGATCGTCGAGGCCATGCTGCCCAAGCTGCTGCCCGAAGGCGCCGACCTCCAGCACACGGACCGCATCCGCACCATGATCGAAGCGACGCCGACCGAGACCGTCATAGCAGACCTGCGCGGCCTGCAGCAGCGCCCGGACCGGCGCCCGGAGCTCTCCGGCATCCACGCGCCGACGCTGGTGGTCGCCGGCGACCGGGACGTGCTCACCCCGCTCGCCGAGACGCGCGAGTGGAGCGCGCAGATCCCCGGCGCAGACCTCGCGGTGATCGAAGGGACCGGTCACATGTCGCCGCTCGAGGACCAGCCGGCCTGGAGCCGGGCGGTCTCGGGCTTCTGGCGCTGAGCGTCCGCGCGGTCAGGAAGACGCCGCGGTGTCGCGCACCGACAGCAGCTCCTTGAACACGTCGCTCAGGCTCAGGATCCCGACGACCTGGGTGCCCTGCAGCACGGGCACGCGCCGCACGCTGCACATCCGCATCAGGTTGATGCAGTCCAGGATGTTGGCCGTCTCGGGGACGCAGATCGCCGGGTGCGTGGCAGCGTCGGAGACCAGCAGCTGGTCGAGCACGTTGATGTCGTGCGAGCCGATCAGGTTGACGATGTCCTTGCTCGAGATGATCCCCGGCAGGTCCGACGGCGACTTCGGGTGGACGAGCAGCGTGCGGATGCCCGAGCGGGCCATGTGCTCTCCCGCAGCGCGCAGGTTCTCGTCGGGCTCGGCCCACTGCACGCTCGCGTTCATCAGCTCGCGCGCCTTGAGCTTGGTCAGGTCACAGTTCATCGGGCTCCTCTGAGTTCTACGCGGACGATCTTCTTCGTCTCGGCGTTGTAGCGGAAGGTCGAAGGGCCGAGCCGCTCCACGGGCCGAAACTCCTTGGATCCGAACATGATGACCACGCCCGGATGACAGACCTCGTGAATTCGGATCTCTGCGGTCTCCATCAGCTCCAGCTCGCGCTCGCGCAGCCGCAGCCGCTCGCGCCGCTCGGCGTCGCCGGCGCGCACCGCGTCGCGCGCGTCCTTGCCGGCGCCGCGCTGGCTGGCCCGCGCGGTGCGCGCGCTCTGCACCGACCGCCGCGCCAGCTCGACGCGTTCGTCGAGCAGCTCGGCCACGGCGAGCGTCGTCTCGGTGCCGGCCTCGGCGCCGGCCTGCTTGACGTCGATGGACTCCCGGGCGCGCAGGTCTCCCCCGCGGACCGCGCCCTTGCCGCCGGTGAGCGCGATCGCGCCCGCCTGCATGTGCGACTGCGTCGCCAGCTCGCTGACGTGGATCGACTGACGACAAACGAGGCGCGCCGAGGTCGCGTGGTGGCAGGTGATGTCCCCTTCGGCGCGCACGGTCTGTCCGTCGCCGAGGATGCCGCCTGCGACGAACACCGAGCCCGACGAGGTCGCGCCGCCGCACTCGATCGCGCCGGTCACCTCCATGTCGCCGCCCGACGTGGCGAGGAAGCCGCTGCAGATGTCGCCCTGCAGCAGCAGCGCGCCTTTCGTATGGAGGTTGCCGCAGTCGTAGTCGACGTCGCCCGCGTGCACGACGAGCGGCGTCACGTCCACGACGCGTTCGGTCAGCAGCAGGGCCCCGTCGAGGCGGGCGAGCAGCTGTGAGCCTGCAGCGCGCACGCCCTCGCCCGGCTGCTGCGAGCACGGCACGCCGTCCTTGGCCGGCAGCGCGCGGCCGGTGACGTCCTCTCCGGGCTGCCCGTTGGTAGGAGGCACCACCTCGGCGACGACGTCCCCCTCGCTGACCGGCCGGAGCGCGCGGCGTTCGCGGTAGTTCAGGCCGCCGTGACCGGTGGGCGTCCCGGCGAGCTTGGGGCCGAGCAGCTCGCCCTCGAGGCGGCCGTCCTCTCCGTCGACCGCAGGACGGCCGCGCGCGATCACCGCGGTGAGCTCGGCCGACTCGTCCGCCAGGCGCTCGCCGATACAAGCGACCTCGTCCTCGTCCACACCGCTCACGACGCGCGCGGCCGTCATCGCAGCGCGGAGATCGCCGACGCCCGCAGCCGGACCCTTGGCGACCAGGACCTCTGCCTGCATGCCTCCGTCACCGATCTTGATGCGCAGCCGCGACACACCAGGGCTATCGGCAGGAGACCCCGCGGCCCTGGCGGAGGGCCGCCGGCGAACCGCCGCGCCGGGCGACGCGGCCTCGAACCCGCGATGCCACGGCCCGCTCGCTAGGGGATCCCGAGCCCGGCCACCACCACGCGGCCGCAGTGCTCGGCGCCCGCCGCCGTGGTCATGCCGACCTTGGGCGCGACGAAGGTCACCGTCAGGTCCGCCCGGCAGGCGGCTCCGAGCACTTCTCCGGTGTCGCCGTGCAGGCCCGAGGGAATGTCGACGCTGAGCTTGTGGCCGGTCGCGCCGTTGAACAACGCGACCCACTCGGCGGCGCTGCCGGACAGCGGCCGCGTCAGGCCGGTGCCGAACATCGCGTCGATCCAGACCGCGCCGGCGTGCTCGGCAGGATCCGGCGCCACACCGCAGCGCAGATCCGCGCCGGCGCGGTGCAGGATGTCGCGCTGCAGCGCCGCGTCCGGAGCGCGCGCCGGATCGGGCTCCGCCAGCATGTGGATCGCGCAGCGCGCGTGGCCCAGGTGGCGCGCGACGGCGAGGCCGTCGCCGCCGTTGTTGCCAGCACCGCAGAGCACCACGAAGCGCGCGCCGAGGCTGCCCGCCACCTCGGCGACCGAGCGCGCGGCGTTCTCCATCAACAGCGCCGTCGGCATGCCGAGCCGCTCGTGCGCGTCCCGGTCGATGTCGCGCGCCGCTGCGACGCTGAGCGCCTGTCTGCCCGCGCTCACGACCCGGCCTCCCGGCCGCGCCGGACCGCGTCGCGCGCCCGACGCAGCAGCTCCAGGTCCCGGATCGGATCGAGCGCGCGCAGCTCGCCGAAGCCGCTCTGCTGGGTGCCCAGCAGCTCGCCGCTGCCGCGCAGCGCGAGGTCGGCCTCTGCCAGCTCGAAGCCGTCGGTCGTGCGACAGACCGCCGCGACGCGCTCGCTCTTGTTGCCGCACAGCAGCGCGAGGCCGCGGCGCGCGCCGCGGCCGACGCGGCCGCGCAGCTGGTGCAGCGTGGCGATGCCGAACCGGTCCGCGGCGACGATCACGATCAGGGTCGCGTCGGGCACGTCGACGCCCACCTCGAGCACGGTCGTGCCGACCAGCACGTCCAGGATGCCCTCACGGAACAGCGCGACCTGCCGCTGGCGCTCGGCGGACTTCATGCGCCCGTGCACGTGGCCGCACCGGAAGCGCTGCTGCAGCGACTCGAAGACGCGCTTCACGCCGCCCTTCTCGCCCTCTGCGCCCACTGCCGGGCAGACCACGAACACCCGGCCGTCGCGGCGCACCGCGCGCGCGATGCTGGCGAGCGCACGCGACCACGACTCGGTCGGGACGTGCACGGCGCGCACCGGCCCGCGCCCGGGCGGCCGCTCGCGCAGGACGACCGCGTCGAGGTCGCCGAACAGCGCCAGCGCGAGCGTGCGCGGGATCGGCGTCGCCGTCATCACCAGCACGTGCGGGTTGTCGCCCTTGCGCACCAGGGACATGCGCTGGTCGACGCCGAAGCGGTGCTGCTCGTCGACGATGACGAGGCCGAGCCCGGGCATGTCGACGCCCGACGACATCAGCGCGTGCGTGCCGAAGACCAGCCGCGGCCCGCGCGCAGGCACGTCGCGCCGGTGCGACGCCGTGCACAGCGCGACGTCGACGCCGCTGCCGCGCAGCCACTTGGAGACCGAGTCGTAGTGCTGCTCGGCGAGCAGCTCGGTCGGGGCGAGGAACGCGACGAGCCCGTCACGCGCGCACACCGACAGCGCGGCCGCGATCGCGACGGCGGTCTTGCCGGTGCCGACGTCGCCCTGCAGCAGCACGCCCATCGCGCCGGGACCCGCGAGGCGCTGCCACAAGAGGTCGACGGCCGCGCGCTGGTCGTTGGTCAACACGAACGGGATGCGCGACAGGATCCGCTCGCAGACCTCGGCGTCGACCGGGAAGGCGCGCGCGCTGCGCCGCTCGCGCGCGCGGCGCGCGGCCTCCACGTCACCGAACAGGGCGAGCGCTTCCCGGACCGCGAAGTGGCGGCGCGCGCGCTCGTGCTCGGCGACGTCCTTGGGTCGGTGCATCGCGAGCAGCAGCGCTCTCGCCGAGAGCTCCAGCTCCTCGAGGCCGGGCGGCATCGCGGGCATCGTGACCGCGGCGTAGTCGAGCCGGTCGAGCGCGGCCGAGATCCAACCCTGCAGGCGCGCTGCGCTGACGCCCTCGAGCTCGGGGTAGCGCAGCTGCACCTCGCCGTCCGGGTCCGCGCTGGTCGGCAGGATGCGCGCCTGCTGGACGACGAAGCGGCGCCCCTTCTGCTGCAGCGTGCCCTCGACCGCGCGGCGCTGGCCGACCGGGTAGTTCTTCTTGGCCCACGGCTGGTTGAACAGCTGCACCGCGAACGTGCTGCCGTCGTCGCAGGCGAAGGTCACGGTGACCATCGCGCGGCGACCGGGCAGCCACGCCAGCGAAGCCTTGTGGACCACGCCCTGCATGCGCAAGAGCTCGCCGACGTAGCGCTCGTCGGGTCCGTGCACCTCGCGCAGCGCGCGGTAGCGACGCGGGAAGAAGAGCGCCAGGTCGAAGACGCAGCGCAGCCCCGCGGACCCGAGCCGCGCGGCCGTGGTCGGACCGATCCCCGGCAGCGAGGTCAGCGGCGCGTCCGGCGGCAGCCGCTGCGGCTCCGCGCCGCCGTCGGTCTCGCGCGCGGCCGCTTCGGTCGACGCGTCACCCATCCTCGCGGACACCACCCATGGCCATGGTGTAGCCGACACGGGCTCGCTACGAAACGGCCGCGTTGTTAGGTTGGGCTCCGCTTGAACGAGCTCAACCAGCACCAACTCCAGCACCTGCAGCGCTTCGGCTTCGACGCGGCGCTGCAGCGGCGATGGCAGCAGGAGGTCGCCGAGGGGCGCCTGAGCCGCGCGGCGAACGCCGTGCGCGGCGACCTGCTCGCGCCCGCGCCGGGCACGGTCTGCAAGCAGCCCGGCAGCTCGACGCGCGCGCACCGCGAGCTCGAACAGCTCGGCCTCGACGCGATCGGCCGCGGCGAGCTCGGGGTCGTGGTGCTGAACGGCGGCATGGCGACGCGATTCGGCGGCGTGGTCAAGGGCGTCGTGCCCGTGCTGTCGCCCGCGCGCAGCTTCTTGGGCATGAGCGCCGAGGACGTGCTCGCAGCGCGGCGGTCGAGCGGCGGCCGCGTGCCGCTGTTCTGCATGAACAGCTTCGCGACCGAAGAGGCGACCAAGGCGCACTTCGTCGAGCACGACCACTTCGGGCTCGGCGAAGACGGCGTCGAGCACTTCAACCAGTTCGCGGCGGTGCGCATGGAGCGCGACGGCGCGCTGTTCGAGCTCGAAGACGGCGGCCCGTCGCTCTACGGACCCGGGCACGGCGACTTCGCGGGCGCGTTCCGCGCGAGCGGCGCGCTGCAGCGCTTCCTCGAGGCCGGCGGCCGCTACCTGCTGGTCCGCAACGTCGACAACCTCGGCGCGCGCATCGACCCGGTCGTGCTCGGCCACCACATCCAGAGCGAGCGCGAGATGACCGTCGAGGTCGCGCCGAAGTGGCCCGAGGACGTCGGCGGCTCGCCCTTCGAGTACCTCGGCCGCACCCAGCTGATCGAGCAGCTGCGCTACCCCGAAGGCTTCGACCCCAACATCGTCGACGTCTTCAACACCAACACCTTCACGTTCTCGGCCGCGGCGCTCGACCGCGACTTCGACCTCGGCTGGTACTACGTCGAGAAGCAGGTCGAAGGCCGAGACGCGGTGCAGATCGAGCACCTGATCGGGGAGTTGACCGGGCACCTGTCGACGAGCTTCCTGCAGGTCCGGCGGAGCGGGCAGCGCGGCCGCTTCCTCCCCGTCAAGACGCCCGAGGACCTGCAGTCCGCGAAAGAGGAGATCGCCGAGATGTACGACGGCGACCGGCTGGACCAGCCGCAGTAGCGCCGCTGCTCCACTCCCGCGGCGGAAATGCCGATGGGAAGGGAGCGGATGGCGACCAGGCAGGCAGCGAAGTCGACGGCGATGCGCGCCCAGTACGGGGCGTGGCCCTACCCCCAGGTGCCGCTGTTGGCGAGCCTGCCGAGCACGCACCCGTGGGAGCTGCACGCTGCGTGGCTGTGGGACCGCTGCGGCAGCGGCCCAGCGCCGGCGCGGCCGCGCGTCTGGATCGCCGGCTGCGGCACGTTCCAGCCGTACGCGTTCGCCGTCGCCAACCCGACCGCCGAGATCGTGGCGACCGACCTGAGCGAGCCGAGCCTCGCCGTCGCGCGACGCCGCTGCGCGCTGCACCGCCAGCGGCACGTGTCGTTCGCGCCGGTCGACCTCAACGACGAGAGCACGTGGCCCGACGGGCAGTTCGACGTGATCGAGTGCTTCGGGGTGCTGATGAACCTCGAGGACCCGGCCCGCGCGCTGCGCGGCCTGCGCGCGCGCCTGACGCCCGGCGGCGTGCTGCGCGTGATGGTCTACCCCCACTACTCGCGCCAGCGGATCTTCCAGGTGCAGCGCATCGCGCAGCTGCTCGGACTGCACGCCGACCGACGCCACCACCCCGCGCTGCTGCGCAGCTTCGTCAAGACGCTGCCGAAGTCCCACCCGCTGCGCTTCGCGTTCACGACCTACGAGGACAGCCGCAACGACGCCGGCGTCGTCGACGGCTTCCTGCACGCAGGCGACCGCGGCTTCACCGCGTTCGAGCTGGGCGAGCTGCTGCAACAGGCAGGCCTCGCGCCGTCGTTCTGGTTCCACCGGCCGTGGGCGCAGCCCGACGTGATGGCCGAGCGGCTCGGACTCGGCGACCGGTCGCAGAGCTTCGTGCTCAACTACCTCGACCTCTGGCAGGAGCTGCGCACCAACCTGATCGTCTGCGCGCGCCGCACCGACGCGCCCGACGCCACGGTGCAGCCGCTCGCGCCGCACCCGCTGTTCCGCGGCGACCAGGGCACGCTGCGGCACCGGCTCCGCCTCGAGCGCCTCCGCTGGCTCGGCGGCCGGGTGCCGACCCGCACCGGCGACGGCCAGGTCGTGCTGCGCCCGCACGCCGCGCGCGCGCTCCGGTCCGGGCGCCCGCCCGAAGGCGGCGACCCGCTCTGGCTCGGCGGCCGCGACCACCGCTGCCGTCTGACGCCGCACGAGCCGTTCGCGGACGAGGCCGCGTGGCTGCGCGACGCCGCGGCGCTGCGCTGCGGCGAGCTCGCGCCCAACCCGCTCTACGCGCACGTGTTCGCAGCGCTCGAACTCGACCGCGAGCACCCCGAGCTGGGCCTCCCGTCGGTCGACAAGCAGATCTCGCGCTGGCTGCCGTGGGCCGACCCCCTCGAAGAGGGCGCGATCCGCTACGGGCTCACGCCGTACGCGACCTGGAACCGCATGCAGGAGGCGGTCGAGAAGCACCTCGACCGCGGCCCGCTGCCGACCGCAGCGAGCTACGCCGACGTCCGGCTGCGCGGCGACCGCGGCGCGCTGGCCCGCGTGCGCGCGCTGCTCGCCGACCACCCCGACCTGCCGCGCGCGAGCTACGCCGACGAGGAGCTGCGCGAGCTGTTCGTGCTGCTGACGACCAACGACCGGCTGTTCGTCACGCTCGACCCCGCCTGACCCGCACCGCGAGGTGCGCCGCGAACGCCGCGCAGAACAGCAGCGACGTGGCGACGTGCGACCAGATCCACAGATCGCGCCACCACTCGTCGACCGACACCTGCAGCAGGTAGCCGGTCGCGGTCATCGGCAGCGACTGGCTCAGCAGCAGCAGCCCCGTGCGGCGCCGCTGCGGAGCGCCGCTGCGGAGCTTCTGCACGACGTGGTAGTGCCAGATCAGGCCGAGCGCGAACACGAACAGCGGCGCCGTCACCACGTGCAGCCACTGCAGCGTCGGCACCAAGGGGTGCTGCACCGGCCCGAACTCGTCCTCGGCGGACCCGAAGTAGCGCAGCGCGCCGTAGACGACCCCGGTCCCGCCGACGCACGCGACCGAGAGGTGCGTGAAGAGCTTGTCGGAGCGCTTCACCGCTGCGCCGCGCGGGCGGCCCGACGCTCGCCGACGGGCGGCTCGCTCGGGCGCGGCCGCTGGTCTGGGTGCAGCACCATGTGCGCGGCGAGCACCCGACGCACGGCCTGCACCGTGGCGTTCACGGTCAGCGTCGCGCCGGTCACGCCGACGATGTCCCGCTTGGTGCTGAGCTTCTCGTCGAGCGCGCGTCCGACCAGCTGCGCGTAGAACGAGCCGCGCGGCAGGTAGTCGACCGGCTCCTCGAACGACAGCACCTCGAGCCTGCGCACCGAGCTGTCCGGACCGACGACGACCATCACCAGCTCCTGCTTGCTGCGCACCCGGTGCCGGTCGAAGTAGGCCGTGCCGACCAGCACGCCGTCCTTGCGCGCCTCGTAGGCGTAGACCATCGAGCGGCGCGGCTTGTGCCCGGCGAGCTCGGTCGCGCGCTTCTTCTTGGCCGCGTCGAGCACGTACTTGGCGCGCTCGACCTCGCAGCCCGGGAACGCCAGCGCGAGCGCTTCCTTGGTCGAGAGGAAGACCTTGCCCTGCCCGACTGCGGGCGCGACGAGCGCGGCCGAGAAGGCGGCCGTCAGGAGGAGCTTCGCGAGGTTCTGCTGCATCGTCGCTCCGCTCAGAACACGTAGCCGAACAGGAGGTTGAGCCGGTCGAAGTCGTCGTCCCACTGCTCGTAGTCGAGCTTGACGACGACCTGGGGCACCGGCTTGTAGTTGAGCCCGAAGGTCAGGATCTCGTCGCGCTGCGAGCGGTCGGCGACCGCGCCTGCGGGCACGCTCGCCTGGGTGTCGATGCGCTCGTAGCGCGCGAACGGGATCAGCTGGGCGCGGCTGCCCGGCGCGAGCAGCGTCAGCACGTCGAAGCCGACCTCGCCGTAGTAGCCGTTCATCGAGTCCGCCAGCCGGTCGTCGGCCGCGAGCTGCCGCGCGCTGTTGAACTGGTCGACGTCGTCGAGGTCCGCCTGGGCGTAGAGCGCGCGCAGCGTCCACGGACCGGCCCGGTAGTCGAGGTGCAGCTCCCACATCAGCGCCGGCACGCTGCCGATGTCGACCGCAGCCGCGACGTTCGGGTTCGGATTCGGCGCGGTGTTGTCCTGGCCGTGTTCGCCGACGCTGAACGACCCGCCGAGGTTGAGGCCGTTGATGCCCACGTAGTCGAGACGGCTGATCAGCGAGAAGTCGTCGCTCGCCGAGCGCGCGCCCTTCTGCCGCCCGCCACGCAGACCGCTGTCGGAGAAGCCCTCGGCGTCCAGCGCCGTCATCAGGTAGCTCTGGTAGCTGAAGTCGCCGAGGTCGCCGTAGACCCCGAGCCCCATCTCGCGCCAGGTCGACGGGAGGACGCGCAGCTCGGTCTGCGGACGGCTCGACGGCAGGAACGTGGTCGGCTCGTGCAGCTGGTTGATCAACCCCATCGGCGAGAGCAGCAGGCCGGCGCGCACGTTGAGCGCGTCGCTGTGCAGGTAGTCGAGGTAGCCGAACTCGAGCGACACCGAGCCGTTCTGCTGGCGCGGCGTGGGCGCGCCGGTCGAGCCGTGCTCCCACTCGATCTCGGAGTTGAACACCCAGCGCTCGTCGAACTTGTAGCCGAAGTAGAGGATCGCCCGCAGCGCGTCGCTCTGGTCGGTGCGGCCGCTGCGCTGCTGGAACAGGAACTCGCCGTAGCCGCCGATCGAGAGGCCCTGCTCGATGTCGTAGACCTTGGCCGCGCCCTGGCCGACGCCGCGCTTGGCCTGGCTGAGCGGCGGCACGAGGCCGCCGAGGTCGATCGACTCCACGTCCTGCGAGAGCGCCTCGACCTCTTGTCGGAGCGCGCGGTTCTGCGCCTCGAGCGCCTCGAGGCGCTCCTCGACCGTCTGCGCGCGCGCGCTCGGCGCGAGCGCGGCAGCGAGCGCGGCCGAGAGCAGGAGGAGTGGGTGTGACGAACGGTTCATTGGACGGACATTCCGGAGAGCAGCGGCTGCACGCGGCCGCGCAGGCCGCTCGAGACGCGCGCGCGCAGCTCGCCCGCGGCGGTCACCTCGAGCACGAGGACTTCGACGCCGGCCGTGCGCTCGGCGAGCAGGAGCGCTGCGTCAGGCCCGAGCACGTAGCAGGCAGTGGACAGGCAGTCGGCGTCGAAGGCCGAGGACGCGAACACGGTGACGGCGCCGAAGTCTGCCGCCGGAGCCCCGGTGCGGGGATCGAGCACGTGGCCGAGCGCGCGCCCGCCGACCGACCGGCGGCGCTCGCTGTTGGCGGTGGTCGCGACAGAGCCACCGGCGACGCGCACGCGCAGGACGCGCCGGGTGCGGTCGCGCGGATCGGTGAGCTCGACGTCGCGCGCACGCACGTCACCGGCGAGGTGCAGCTGGCCGCCGAAGTCGAACTCCACCGAGATCGCACCCGACGCCAGCGCCGCGGCCGCCGCCGCGTCGAGGCCCGCTCCCTTGCCGAATCCGCCGGCGTCGAACGCGACGTCACGCTGCTTGTGCAGCGCGCGCGCGCCGATCGTGAACGGCTGGTCCGCGCGGCGCCGCATCACATTGGCCAGCTCGCGCTCCGACGGCCACCGCCCCGCGCCGCGCAGGTCGTAGATCGCGAGCAGCTCGCCGAGGTCCACGTCGAACGCGCCGTGGGTCGCGTCGCGCCAGCGCGCGGCGCGGCGCAGGTCCTCGCACAGCTCGGCGCTGGCATCGAACAGCTCGCCGACGGGCGCAGCGGCGAAGCGCGCGAGCTCGGAGTCGGCCCGCCACG
>JBERSB010000030.1:0-10334 GCA_041236755.1 Luminiphilus sp.
GGCGCGCGCGGGCGCCTACAGCGGGGCGGCCGCAGCGGCGACCCCGGTCGCGGCGATGCTGCTCGCGACGGCGGGGTTCGGCCTGCTGCAGCGCCTGGGCATCGCCGAGCTGGGCGGCTACGGCGTCGAGCGCGAGCCGGTGTCCACGCTCGGCAACCTCAACGTCGCGTCCGAGTGGGTCGCAGTTGCCGCCGCGGCGACCGCCGCGCTGCTGCCGAGGTTCGACCAGCGGCGCCGCTGGCTGCCGGTCGCCGCGCTGGTCGCAGCCGGCGCCTACCTCGTCGTGAACCCGTCCCGCTCGGGCAAGATCGCAGCGAGCCTCGGCCTGGTGCTGCTCGCGGTGATGCGCCGCAAGGACCGCGGCTGGCTGCCGCTGGCCATCGCCTGCGCAGGCGCCGCGCTGGGCGCGCTGCTGTCCGCGGGCCTGACGCTGCCGCAGCCGGACCGCGCGGCGATGACGCAGGAGCTCGAGCGGGGCACGGTCACGCTGCAGGTGCGGTTCGAGATCGCGCGCGGCGCCACCGCGCTGCTGGCCGAGTCGCCGCTGTTCGGCAAGGGACCGGGACAGTTCCAGGTCGAGTATCCGCGCCACCGCAGCCAGGAGGAGATCGAGGCATCCAGCTTCGAGCGCAGCTTCCGGGCTGAGGTCCGCAACGCCCACGACGACTGGCTCGAGCTCCTGGTCGACGGTGGCGTGCCGCTGATCCTGCTGTTCGGCGCGATGCTGTTCGCGCTGCAGCGCGGCCACCCTGACCGGACCTGCCTGGTCCCGATGTTCGTGCTCTTGCTGCTCATGTTCGTGCGCGCGCCGACGCTCAACGCGCCTGCCGCAGCGCTGGCGTTCTGGCTGGTCGGCACGCCCTCGCCGGCCGCTGGTGCGACGAGGCGCGCGCCGCTCCGGCGCGCCGCGTCGGTGACGTGCGGCGTGCTGCTGGTCCTCCTCGGCGCGCTGCCGGTCTTCGGCAACACCGCGTTCGCCCCCTACCTGCGCGCCGCGCGCGACGGCGGCCCGCTGCCCGCAGCAGCCGCCGAGGCGGCGTCATGGTGGATGCCCTACGAGCCGCGCTGGCTCGAGGTGCGGGCGCGCAGCGCGATGCAGGCCGGTGACCTGCAGCTGGCGGCGCACCTGAGCGCGCGGGCGCTGTCGCTGCGGCCGTTCGCGCCGCCGCTGCTGCTGCTCCTCGCCGAGGGGATCGCGCGCGGCGGCCGCTACGGCGAAGCGCTGGCGGTCGCCAGGCGCGGCCTCGAGCTGGACCCGGCGAACCCCGAACTGCACCAGCTGGCGAGCGTCGCGCTGGCCGAGCTCGGCGACACCGAGCGCGCCGTGCAGGAGGTGGTCGCCGCACCGCATCCGCGGCTGCGGGAGCGGCTCTCTGACCACTTCGCCGACCTCGCGCAGCGCGCCGGCGACCGCAACGAGCCCGAACAGGCCAACCGCTACCTGATCGAGTACCTGTTCGCGGCCCTGTGCGACCGGCTCGGCGACCGAGCACCCGAGACGATGGAGTTCGTCGGCGAGCTGAACCGACGGCTCTCGCAGGAGACCAAGCGGTTCGAGCGGGACCGCGCCGACCTGCGCTTCCTCTACACCGGCGCGCTGGCGGCGCTCGACCTCGACCAGCGCGAGCTCGCCGACCGCTTCGTCGAAGCGGCGGTGCAGCGCCGCGCGAGGCTCCAGCCGTGGCAGCGTGCGCTGCTCGGCGGGCAGCTCGACCGGCTGCGCGCGCTGCCGGCCTGGCAGCCGGCACTCGGCCGCTGAGCCGGCGCTACGCGCGGAGCGCGTAGGCGAGGCCGACCGCCTCGGCGGCGACGAGCAGCACGGTCACGACCTGCACCGCGCGCAGCATCCACGGCGGCAGCTCGCGCGCGGCGAGGTAGAGCGCGCCGAACACCAGCAGCGTCGCCGCGGCGCCGCCCACGCCGAACCAGACGTCGTCGAGCTGCAGCAGCACCGGCACGATCACGCCGGGCACGATCACGTAGAGCTTCAGGTAGGTCTGCATGCAGTGGCTGCAGTCCCGGAGCACGCCGAGCAGGACCGGACACAGGCACGGCAGGTAGAGCGTCACAGCCGCGACCTTCAGCGCCCGAACGCGAGCTGCTCGGAGACGGTCCGCGGGAGGCGCAGGCGTCAACGGCGCCCCCCGCTCGCGCCGCCGGCGGGCGCCGACAGCGCGGGCTGGTCCACCGCGCCGGCCGCCTCCACGAAGTCGTCGAAGCTCCACGCGCGGCGCGCGAGCGGGTGCGCAGACGGGAGGCGCTGCTGCACGGCTCGCTGCAGGCGGAACGCGACGTAGGCCACGCCGAGGCGGTTGGCGTGCAGCTGGTCGGGCTGCAGCAGCGCCAGCGGCGCCGTCTTCACCGCACCCCGCGAGAGCGGCAGGGTGACGCCGGTGACGCGCAGCTCGGAGACCATCTCGGACAAGGGCACGAGCGCTACCTCGGGCCGCTCCTCGGCGAACGCGCGCACCTGCTCGTTGAGCGCCGCGAGCACCGTCGCGGACGGGACCTGGGCGGGCCGCAGCATCCGCGTCGCAGCACCCCGCATGTCGGGCAGGTCGCCCAGGACCATCGGGACGTCCAGCTCGTCGAGCAGCGACAGGCCCTCTTGCAGCCGCTGCCGCCGCGCGAGCGCCTCGTCGCCCGCGACGTAGCCGTAGGCGAACCAGAACAGGAAGTCGACCGCCAGCACGACGTCGGGCCGCTTGCGCCTGGCGACGTCGATCTCGCGGCGGCCGATCCGCGACGGGTCCCGGAACATGCCGCACATCTCGACGGGCGCGTGCGTCGAGACCCTGGCGCGGTCGCCGGCCCAGCGCTGCCACACCCGGTAGAGCGCGATCGAGTCCCCCTCGCGCTCGGCGCCGAACAGCGGTCCGTCCTCGAAGCCGCCGCTGACGCTCGCGCCGATCACGTGGATCCTCGTCGGCGCGCGCGCCGCCTCGCCCGCCTGCGCCACGAGCCCCTGGAGCAGGAGCAGCGCTGGCAACAGCAGCCTCAGGGCGTTCGACATGCTCGGACGGTAGCCGATCGCGCCGGGCCGCGGCGCGATCAGCGCAGCCACGCGAGCACGGCGTCGTGCACCGCGCGGCGCACGGCCGTGATCTGGTTGTTGACCCGCGTCGGGTGGACGCGGTTGGTCAGGAGCACCACGCAGAGGTCGTGCTGCGGACTGCACCACAAGGACGTGCCGGTGACGCCGGTGTGCCCGAACGTTCCCGCGGGCCCCGCGGTGCCCGCCCACGGGCCGCTCCTCAGCAGCGGGTAGCCGAGGCCTCGCGTGACGTCGTCGCCGATGCCCGACGGCCGCGTCGCCTGCGCGACGATCTGCTCGGAGAGCACCGGTCCCCCGCCCGCGAGCAGCGCGGAGCCGTAGCGCGCGACGCCGTCGGCGGTGGCGAACAGGCCGGCGTGCCCGGACACGCCGCCCATCGCGTACGCGTTCTCGTCGTGGACCTCGCCGCGCACCACGCGCCCGCGCCACGCGTCGCGCTCGGTCGGCGCCGCAGGGATCGGCGCCGCGTCCGTCGGCGCGAAGCCCCCGCCGATCTCGAACGGCGCGAGCACGTGGCGGCCGACGTAGTCCTCGAACGGCTCGCCCGCGGCCGCCTCGACGACCGCCATCAGCAGCATGAAGCCGAGGTCGCTGTAGCGCACCGAGGTGCCCGGCTCGAGCATCAGCCCCTCGGACGCCGCCGCCTCGAGGATCTGCCCGCGGCCCGCCAGCGTGCGGAAGAAGCGCACGTACGACGGCAGGCCGCCCTGGTGCGCGAGCAGGTGGCGCACGGTGACCTGCTCCTTGCCTGGGCCCTCGAAGGCGGGCACCCACTTCTGGACCGGGTCGTCGAGCGAGACGACGCCTGTGTCCACGAGGCGCAGCACGGCGGGCGTGGTGGCGCAGACCTTGGTCAGCGACGCGAGGTCGTAGGCCGTCTCGGGCGTCACCGGCGCGGCGTCCGCTGCGTAGCTGAGGCGCCCCGCGGTCACGCGCGCCACAAGTTCGCCGCGCCGCCGCACCACGCAGACCGCACCCGGGAAGGCCCGCGCCGCGACCGCTTCGTCGAGCTCGACCTGCAGCCGCGCCGCGAGGGCGGGATCGAACGCCTCGCCGCCATAGGGCGCGCGCCGCGTCCGCCCTTCGCCGGCGGCTGCGACGCCCGGGATCGCGACCGGCAGCCGGCCGTGGAAGCCCGCCTCGCCGCGCAGCGCTGCTGCGACCCCGCGCTGCACGTGCTCGGTCCGCGTGAAGGCCGCGACATAGGCGTCGGCCCGCGGCACCGCCCGCACGAGGTAGGGGTTGCCGAACGAGACCAGCACGACGTTCTGGTCGTCGGTCAGCTGGTCGAGCACCGGCTGCAGGTTGGCGGGCACGGACAAGCCGCCGGTGAACTCACGGACCTTGACGTAGACCGCGACGACGACGCTCCTGGCGGCTGCGATCATCCCGCACGCGCGCGCGACGTCGTCCGCGGAGCTCTGGTTGGAGAGGCGCAGGCTCGCGCCCCCGCCCACGTCCACCGGACCGTCGAGCGCGCGCGCGAAGACGCCGCCCTGGCCTTCGTCCTTGTCGACCAGCGTGACCAGCAGCGCCTCGCCGTCGCCCTGCTGCAGGGTCTGGGCGACCGCGCCGTCGCGGTCGCGCACCAGCACCGGGCCGCGTCTCGCGATCTCCGCCGCGAGCGCGACGGCGTCCGGCCGGCGGAGCTTGTCGCGCCAGTCCGGCGCGGTTCGACCGCCGCCGCCGAGCAGGCCGACACGCTGCTTCATCGCGAGGATGCGGCGCACGGCGTCGTCGAGGCGCGCCACGGGCACGCGGCCGCTCCTCACCGCGTCGACGACCGCCTGGCGGGCCGCGAGCGGGTCAGGCGGCATCAGCAGCACGTCGGCGCCGGCGAGCAGCGCGCGCACCGCGACCTCGCCCGGCGACAGCTTGTTCTTGACCCCGCCCATGTCGAGCGCGTCGGTGACCACCAAGCCTTCGAAGCCCAGCTCCTCGCGCAGCACGTCGTGCAGGATCCGCCGCGACAGCGTCGCGGGCACGTCGGGGGCCTCGCCGAGGCCCGGCACCGCGAGGTGGCCGGTCATCACCGACTCCAGCCCGTCGCGCGCCGCGGCCTCGAACGGCCACAGCTCGACGCGGCGGAGCCGCGCGGCGTCGCCGGGCACCGTCGGCAGCTCGAGGTGCGAGTCGCTGGCGACGTCGCCGTGGCCGGGGAAGTGCTTGCCACAAGAGATCAGACCAGCGCTGCGCACGCCGCGCGCGAACGCCCGGCCGAGCCGCGAGACCAGCGCCGGATCCTCGCCGAAGCTACGCACGTTGATGATCGGGTTGTCGGGGTTGCTGTTGACGTCGAGCACGGGCGCGAACACCCAGTGGAAGCCGAGCGCCCTGGCCTCCTCGCCGGTCACGCGGCCCATGCCCTCTGCCAGCGCTGCGTCCCCGGTCGCGCCGACCAGCATCTGGTTGCCGAGCTCGGTCGCGCCCTGCAGCCGGAACCACACGCCGCCCTCGAAGTCGCCGGCGAGCAGCAGCGGCACCTTCGCGCGCGCCTGCAGCCGCGGGATCAGCGACGCGGCGTCGTCGCAGGTACCGAGGCTCAGGATCACGCCGCCGAGGCCGACCTCGTCGACCCATCGCAGCAGCCGCTCGTGGTTGTCCCCGTAGGCGCGCGAGAGGCTCCACGACACGAACAGCTGGCCGGCCTTCTGCTCGAGCGACAGCGACGAGAGCGTCCCTGCCGCAGGGTCCTGCGCGCGCGCTGCGGGCGCGCCGAGCAGCAGACATGGAACGAGGAGCGCCGACAGCCGCGGAAGCATCACGCGGACATCTTAGGCGGCCGGCTGCCGCAGCGCCCGCGGCGAGCCGCGCCGATCAGCTGGCGGCGCCGGCAGTCGCGTCGAGGGCGCTCGCGGCCGCGGGGTCGAGCAGCACCAGGACGTTGTCGTGGTTGCGCAGCGCGGACGCGGGACACGCCGCGCTGACGTCGCCCTCGAGCATGGACCGCACGGCCTCGGCCTTGCCGGCGCCGAACGCGCAGAGCACGATCCGGTCGGCGGCGAGGATCGAGCCGAGCCCCGCCGTCACGGCGCGGCGCGGCGGCTCGTCCGGGACGAACGTCGGCGCCGCGTCGGCGCGCGTCACGTCGGCGAGCGTCGTCACGTGGAAGCCCTGGTCGGTCGACGCGCCAGGCTCGTTGAAGGCGACGTGGCCGTTGCGGCCGATACCGAGCAGCTGCAGCTTGATGCCGCCGGCGCGCTCGATGCGCTCTTCGTGGGCCCGCATGGAGCCTTCTGCGCCGTGGCACGGCACCGGGAAGAAGGCCCCGCGCGCGAGCATGTCCCGCAGCGCCGGACAGCGCAGGGTCAGCTCGTGCATCATGCCGCCGCGGCGGTTGGGCTCGAACGCGATGTATTCGTCGAGGTGCGTGCCGATGAAGCCCGCGCTGTCGATCCTGCCGGACTGCAGCTCGGCGTCGAGCGCGCGGAAGAACGCGGCGTAGGTTCCGCCGGTGGCGAAGCTGATGAGGGGACGACTGCTGGCTCCGATGGTGGTGCGCAGCTCGTCCAACAGCACCGAGACGGCCGCGTCGGCCGCCTCCAGCACACGGACTTCAGGGGTGGGATGCTGCATCGTCCAATAACTGTGCCGTCGCGAGGGCGTCGCCGCAAGAGCAGAGCACTGCACGGCGCACCGAACACGCCGTCTTAAAACTTTTCCACATAGCGAGTTGCGCGCGGTGCCAGATCCTCACCCGCTCTTGTTCGCACGCTCACAAGATCGAGTTCGTAGGCAACTTACGGCACACCCACAACCCCGTTCGAAGCTCCGCACAGACCCCCTCAGACGCGCCAGACCAGGCCCCTCTTGAAGAGCGCACGGAGCGGCACGAACCAGCCGACGACCCACAAGAGGGCGAAGAGAAGCGACGCCAGCCGGGGATCCGTGACCAGCGCGTGCAGGCCCGCGAAGCTCCACGCCTTGAGCCCGACCGCCGCGCCGTCAACGTCGACGGTGATCAGAGACGCCACCGCGCGCCCCAGGAGGCCGCTGCCCACGAAGACCAGCAGGGCGTTGGTGCCGTAGACCTGCAGCGGCTGCGCCAACCACCGCGTGCGGCGGACCTCGAACAGGTGCACAGAGAGCCCCAGCCCCGACGCGGCGATCCCGGCCGTCCAGACGGCGTAGCTGCTGGTCCAGAGGTACTTGTTGAGCGGGAACAGCCACGACCAGACCGCGCCGAGCGCCATCAGCAGCGCGCCCGCGCGCAGCAGGCCGGCTGCGCGCACGTCGGGTGACGACGTGGCCCGCATCCACCGGCCTGCCTCGACGCCGAACAGGCACGTCGCCAGCGCCGGGATCGTGCTGAGCAAGCCTTCGGGGTCGTACTGGCCCTTGACCCAGATGTGGTCGCCGAACACAGCGCGGTCGACGTAGCCCTGCAGCGTGCCCATCGGGTCGCCGAGGTCGGGCGGCCCGAAGCCCGGCACCGGCACCAGCGTGACCAGCGGCCAGTAGAGCAGGAGACACCCCCACAACACCCCGCGCTGCGCTCGCCGGGGCGTGAACAAGAACAGCAGCGCCGCGATGCCGTAGCAGACGCCGATGCGCTGCAGCACGCCACAGAAGCGCGTGCCCCACAGCGGCGCGAACAGCTCGCGGCCTTCTGCGAACGTCACCAGCGGGAACGCCGACAGGAACATCCCGAGCAGCACCAGCTTGGCGACGCGCAGCGAGATCCCGCGCAACAGCGCGCCGCGGTCGTCGCCCCGCGCGACCTTGCCGCCGAGCGCGGGCACGATCGCGACGCCGCAGCAGAACAGGAACGTCGGGAACACCAGGTCCGTGAACGTGCAGCCGTGCCAGTCCGCGTGGCGCAGCGGCGCGTACTGCCACGCGCTGCCCCAGCTCCCGGGGTTGTTGACCAGGATCATCGCCGCGATCGACGCGCCGCGCAGCGCGTCGAGCGCGACCCACCTGGACGCGGGCTCGGCCCCCAGCGCCTACTCCGGCGCGGCGAGCGCGGCGCGCACGCTGCCGTCGTGCGTGAACAGCAGCGTGCGCGCGACGTGCGGCTCGACGCCCTTGAGCTTCGAGACGATCGCGGCCTTGACCTCGCCGTCGGCGCCCTCGAGCAGCACCTCGGCCTCGTCGCCGGGGCAGCCGCACGCGTCGGCCACGATCCGCACGCTGCGCGCGCGCAGCTTCTGGTTGGTCGCCTGCAGGTCGACCATCAGGTTGCCGTAGACCTTGTTGAGGCGCACGAACGCGCCCGTCGTCAGCATGTTGAGCACCATCTTGGTCGCCGTGCCCGCCTTGAGCCGCGTGCTGCCGGTCAGCACCTCAGGGCCGGTGTCGACCTCGATCGCGTGTTCGGCGGCGGTCGCGACCGCGCTGCCAGGGTTCATGGTCAGGCCCACCGTGAGCGCGTTCACCGAGCGCGCGTGCAGCAGCGCGCCCACGACGTAGGGCGTGCGGCCGCTCGCGGCGATGCCGACCACGACGTCGCGAGGCCCGAGCCCGATGTCCACGAGGTCGTGCGCGCCGCGGTCGACGTCGTCCTCGGCACCTTCGACCGCCTGCAGGAACGCGTCGTCCCCGCCGGCGATCATGCCGACGACCTGCTGCGGGTCGGCGGAGAAGGTCGGCGGGCACTCGGCGGCGTCCAGCACCCCGAGCCGCCCCGAGGTGCCGGCGCCGACGTAGACGAGGCGCCCGCCCTTGTGCATGCGGGCCGCGATCGCGTCGACGGCTGCGGCGATCGCAGGCAGCGCCTCGCGCACGGCCTCGGCCGTGCGTCGGTCCTCGTCGTTCATCGTCGTGACGAGGTCGATCGTCGTCATCGCGTCGAGCTCTTCGCTGCGCGGATTGCGCCCTTCGGTGCCGAGGTCCGACAGGTCTTCGTGCCGCATTCCCCCATCATCGCGCATGCGCGGCCCGAAGGCCACGGTGCGCGTGACGCGAGGTCTCGGCAGCGCTACGGTCCGCGGCATGCCGGTCGCCACGCTGGACCTCGTGCTGCTCGTGCTCTACGTCGCGGGCACCGTCGCGTTCGGCCTGTGGATGGGCCGCGGCCAGAAGTCGGCGCAGGACTACCTGCTCGGCGGCCGCGACCTGCCGTGGGGTGCTTTGCTGCTGTCGATCGTCGCGACCGAGACCAGCACGGTGACGTTCCTGAGCGTGCCGGGCATCGCCTTCGGGGGCGGCCTTGGCCCGGGCGACCTGCGCTTCTTACAGCTACCGCTCGGCTACCTGGTCGGCCGGGTCGCGGCGGCGACGCTCTTGGTGCCGCTCTACTTCCAGGGCCGGCTGTTCACCGCCTACGACGTGCTGCGCGACCGCAGCGGCGCGCAGGTGCGCACGCTGGCGAGCGGGCTGTTCCTGGTGACGCGCACGCTCGGCGACGGCCTGCGGCTCTACCTGACGGCGATCGTGCTGCAGGTGATGTTCGGCTGGTCGATCGAGGTCGCGGTCGTCGCGGTCGGCGCTGCGACCGTCGTCTACACGGTGATCGGCGGCATCAAGGCCGTGGTCTGGACCGACGCGATCCAGTTCTTCGTCTACATGCTGGGTGCTGGGATCGCGTTCGTCGTGCTCAGCCAGCAGCTCGAAGGCGGCCTCACCGGCGCGCTCTCGACAGATGACATGCAGGAGCGCCTGCGCGTCTTCGTCACCGACTGGGACCTCGCCCAGCCCTACACGCTCTACGCCGGACTGATAGGCGGCGCGGTGGTCTCGATCGGCAGCCACGGCGTCGACCAGCTGATCGTGCAGCGCTACCTGTGCGCGCGCTCGCAGAAGGACGCGCAGAAGGCGTTGATCTGGAGCGGCCCGGTGGTGCTCGCGCAGTTCGCCGTGTTCTTGCTGCTGGGGCTGTGCCTGTCGGCGTTCTACGCGCAGCAGCCGCCGGCGGAGCCGTTCGAGAAGGGCGACCGCGTGTTCGCCGACTTCATCGTGCACCACATGCCTGTGGGCGTGGTCGGCATCGTGCTCGGCGCGCTGTTCTCGGCGGCCATGTCGACGCTGTCGAGCTCGCTGTCCGCCTCGGCCTCGGCGCTGGTCAACGACTTCGTGCTGCCGCTGACCGGCCACCGCCCCGACCAGCCGTTCGCGCTACGCGCGGCCAAGGTCGGCACCGTGATCTTCGCCGGCCTGCAGATCCTCGTCGGCGTCAGCGGCATCGGCGGCGGCTCGATCATCGGCCAGGTGCTCGCGATCCAGGGCCTCGCGCTCGGGGTGATCCTGGGCCTGTTCGTGCTCGCGCTCGGCGAACGGCGATCGCCGACCGCGTCGCTGATCGGGCGGGTCGCCGGGCTGTCGGTCACCGCCTTCATCG
>JBERSB010000031.1:0-2861 GCA_041236755.1 Luminiphilus sp.
CGCGCTGGACGCGCTGGCGGCCTACCTGGGCGACCGCATGGACGTGGCCGCGGCCGCCGTGATCGCGCCAGACCTCGAGGCCCGGCTGCGCGACGCCGGCCTGGACGTCGAGGCTGCCAGGGCGGCCGCAGCGCTGGTCGAGCGCGGCACCGCAGCCCGCTACGGCGGCGGCGCAGCGCTCGCGACCGACGACGCCCGGTCGCTCGTCGAACGGCTGGAGGGTGCCGGCTTCGGCGCGCCCTCGTGGCTGCCGCTCGTGCTGCTCCCGCTGGCGCTCGCGTGCGGCGGTGCGCCGCTTCAGGCGCAAGCTGCGCCGGACGACGCGGTGCGCGCCTACCGGGCAGGCGACTACGCCGCGGCCGACGCCGGCTTCGCCGCCGCCTACGAAGTGAGCGGCGACCGCCGCCTGCTCCGGGCGCGGGGCAACTGCCTGTTCCGTATGGGCGAGTTGGCGCGCGCGCGCTGGGCCTACGAGCGGGCGCGGCTCGGCGCGCCCCGCGACGAGGAGCTTCTGGCCAACCTGCGGCTCGTGCGGCGCCGGCTCGAGCTGCCGCCCGACCCCGAGGGCTTCACGGCCGGCCTGCGTCGGCAGCTCGACCGTTTCCGATGGTCCGAGCGCGCGGCCGTCTGCGGCTTCGCCATGCTGCTCGCCGCGGGCTGCCTCGTGCTGGGCTGGCGGCGCCTGTGGCTGCGCTGGCTCGGGCTCGCGTGCCTGCTGCCCGGGCTCGTGCTCGCCGGCGACGTGCTGTGGCTCGCGCCCAGCCAGCCGCTGCAGGCTGTCGCGCTCGTCGACCTCGCGATCACCTCGGAGCCGCGCGCGGACCTGCCCCCTGTGGCCGAGGTGCGGGCAGGCGTGCTGGTGTCGCTCGCCGGCGGCACCGAGGGCGGCTTCGTCCGCGTCCAGGCCGGCGACCGCCGCGGCTACGCGCCGCGCGACGCCGTCGGCGTGGTCGAGTAGGCGGCGCTCAGCCGAGCATGCGCTTGGCGCGCAGCCCGACGAGCATGAGCAGCACGCCGACCAGCAGGAACACGCCCGCGACCAGGTAGCGGAGCAGCCACTCGTTCCACATCAGCAGCAGGCCGAAGCCGATCGCGCCGGCGCCCAGCATCAGCAGGAGCAGCGGCAGCTGGGGAGGGATCGTCGGCATGCCCGGCACGCCGCCTTTCAAGCGGATGTCCATGTGTTCGGTGTCGGTTCAGCGCGGCTGCGCCGCGCAGCACGCCGCCGAGCATGTCGGCGCCGGCGGCGAGGGTCCAGTCGGTTCGCGGCTGCTGCGCGCGGATGCTGCGTCAGCACGGGTCCAGCCGCCCGGTCTGCGGCCTTTGCGCAGCGGCCCTGTCCGGGTAGTGATTAGCGTATGGCACCGTCCCTCGCCCAGAAGCCCCGTGCGCTCGCCGCCGCCGCGGCCGTCGCGCTCGCGGCCTGCGCGGGTGCGCCGTCTGGCTACACGCCCGGCGAGATGACCAAGGAGCAGATGGCGCAGTGCCGCGCGGTCGCCCAGGCCCACTTCGACAGGGCGGACGGCTACGCCGCGTTGCGCGACGAGCTGCGCCGTGACCCGCTCGCGAGCAAGTGGTTCGTTCGCTACCTCGTGCACAGCATCGTCACGATGCGCGAGGGCCAGTCGATGCTGCTCTCGGAGCAGAAGGTGCGCGTCGACCAGATCCGTGAGATGCGTGACGAGCCCGCTCAGTTCGACCTGCCCGGCCAGCGCGACGACCTGCGCGCGATCGGGGAGATCGTCGCGATGGGGGAGCCGGCCGTGGAGGTCGTCATCGAGGACCTGCTCAAGGACCGTCAGGAGTTCCTGCGCACCATCGGGGTCGAGGTGCTGACGGCCTTCGGCGACCGGGCTGTGCCGCAGCTGCTGCAGCTCGCGCGCGCGGGCGACGGCCGGCAGAAGGGCTACGCCGCGCGCGCGCTCGGCGCGATCGGCGCGCGCGGGCCAGCGCTGGAGGCTCTGCAGGAGCTGGCGCGCGCGCCCGAGTGGCGGGTGCGCAGCGACGCGGTTCAGGCGATGGCCTCGGGCGGCGTCGCCGCGCGGGACCAGCTGATCGCGGCGCTCGAGGACGGCGATCCGTTCGTGCGCCGTAAGGCGGCAGAGTCCCTGGGCAGCTATCCGGACGCGGTCGCCGCGGCCGCGCTGGTCGGGTTCCTGGAGCAGAGCAAGCAGCGCAACGAGTGGCCCGGCGAGGTCGCGGCGCAGAAGGCGCTGCAGCGGATCGCGGGCACCAGCGGGCTGCGCACGGCGGCGGCGTGGCGGCGGTTCGCCGACGAACTCCGAGGAGGGAGCGAGTAGTCCCATGGCTGACGAGTGGAAGATCCAGCGGGACAAGGAGGGCTGCCAGAAGCCCGGCTGTCCGTTGCCGACCAGCGCGTCCTACTTCGCGGTCCTCGAGTGGGGCGTCGGCGAAGCGAAGGGCAAGGACGGCAAGGCGACGGGCGTCGAGATCCCGGTCTGCATCCGTCGCGAGCTCTGCGACGCGTGCTTCCAGGACCACGAGCGCAAGTGTCCCGAGGACCAGCCGCCGATCTTCTGGCGCGCGATGCGCAAGTCTTCGGGGTCCAAGGAGCCGGTGCTCGACCTCGTCTCGCTGCGCGCGCTGTTCGACCGCCTCGGCAGGGTCGACGACGAGCGCGCGCGCGCGCTGCGCTACTTCTGCGCGCTGCTGCTGCTGCGCAAGCGCGTGCTGAAGATGGTCAAGCCCAAGACGCGTGAGCAGGAGCAGGCCGACCTCGTCGTCCGCGACCCCAAGCTCAAGGAGATGGAGCCGGTCTCGCTGTTCGCGCCGGCGATCGACGCGACCGACCTGTCCGCGGTCAAGGACGAGCTGCTCGCGGCGATCGGCGAAGGGGACGG
>JBERSB010000032.1:0-4032 GCA_041236755.1 Luminiphilus sp.
CCCGGCTGCATCGCTGAGCTGATCTGATAGAGTGAACTTCACGTTACGGGTACTCATCTTTTGGATGTGTTTGTAGCTTTTACTTGTAGCTGTACCCAGGACTGTTGAGCCGGCGCGCGCAGCCTGCGCTCACGTCACGGGTGAGTCGCGGGCGCCCCGCGCAAGCGCCACGTCCTACTCGGCGGCGAACAGCCGCACCGAGATCACCAAGAAGACGATCGCGGCGGCGAATAGCTTGAGCAGCAGCGGGGTGACGAACTTCACCCACGCCCCGTACGGGATCTTGCCCAGCGCGAGGGTCCCCATGACGAGCGCGCTGGTGGGCACCACCATGTTCGTGAAGCCGTCACCGAACTGGTACGCGAGCACGGCGGTCTCCTGGGGGACCTGGGTCAGCTCCGCGAGCGGCGACATGATCGGCATCGTCACGTAGGCCTGGCCGCTGCCCGACGGGATGAAGAAGTTGCAGACCGTCTGCACGCACAGCATCCCGACCGCGGCGACGTCGGCCGAGGCGCCGTCGAGGAGGCCGGCGATCGCTTGGATCACGGTGTCGGCGATCTGCCCGTCGTCGAGCACGACCTGGATCGCGCGCGCGACCCCGATGAGCAGCGCCGCGCCGGTCATCTCGGCGGCGCCGTCGATGAAGTTCTTGCTCGTTGTGCTCGGCGACATCCGGACCAGCGCAGCCGCCAGGAGCCCGATGCCGAGGAAGACCGCGTTGAGCTCGTTGATGTACCAGCCTTCGTACTTGGCGCCGAAGACGAAGCCGACGACGCCGACGAGGAACACCACCAGCACAGCAGCCCGCGCGCCGGTCATCTTGATGTCCGCAGGCGGATCGAAGCCGGTGCTGTAGTCGACGTGGGCCACCAAGCTCGCGCTGGGGTCCTTCCGGATGCGCCGCGCATACGCGTAGACGTGCTGGAACGCGATCAGCAGGAACACGCCCAGCATCAGGAAGCGGAACCCGGTGCCGCTCTCGAGCGGGACCCCCGCGATGTCCTTGGCGATCACGACGCCGAACGGGTTGAACGCCGCCGAGGCCCAGCCGATCCCGTAGGGCACCCAGACCATGCCCATCGCGACGATGGCGTCCATCTTCATCGCGAGGCTCATCGTGACGAGGATGGGGATCAGCGGGACGTACTCCTCCCCCATGCCGATCGTGAACGCGCCGAGGCTGAACATCGCGAGGCAGCCGGCGATCAGGATCCAGGGTTTGGCGCCGAGCCGGTGCACCGCGGCGTGCAGGGCCGCGTCGATGGCGCCGGTCGCGCGCAGGATCTTGATGACGCCCCCGACCAGGAAGACCAGGAACACGATGTCCATGGCCTGCTCGAGCCCCTTGGGGATCGCCAGCAGACAGTGCCAGGGCCACAGCGTGGCCTGCTCGGCCTCGGGCAGGCGCTCGTAGGACCCCGCGACGACCATCGTCTTGGACGAGTCGGGCACGGGCTCGCGAGCGAACCGCCCTTGCGGGACCACGTAGGTCAACAGCTGCGCGATGACGACGATCGAGAAGATCAGGACCAACGAGTCCAAAGACCACCGCTTCTTCTTCGCCGTGGGAGTCGTCATGGGCACGAGGCTACGAGTTCGCGCCCGATAAGCCACAGACCGCGAGGCCGGTTCCGCCGCGGCGCCGTCGCCCGCGGCGCGCTCCGGCCGATGCGACGCTTCGACGGAGCCGCGGTCGGCCGCACGTTCTCGGCGATCCGGTGGTAACCTGCTCGCCCCCTTCTCCCGATGGCCTCCCCCTGCAGCACCCCTGACCCGACGGCCTTCCTGCCGACGACCCGCGCCGAGATGGAGGCGCGCGGCTGGGACGAGGTCGACGTCGTGTTCGTCTCGGGCGACGCCTACATCGACCACCCGTCGTTCGCCGCAGCGCTGCTCGGCCGCGTGCTCGAGGGCCGCGGCTTCCGGGTCGCGATCCTGCCGCAGCCCGACTGGCAGAGCGCCGCGCCTTTCCGCGAGTTCGGCCGGCCCAGGCTCTGCTTCGCGGTCAGCGCCGGGAACATGGACTCGATGATCAACCACTACACGGCGAACAAGAAGAGGCGCAACGACGACGCGTACTCGCCGGGTGGCCGCATCGGGCTGCGGCCGGACCGCGCCACCAACGTCTACGCGCAGCGCTGCCGCGAGGCGTTCAAGGACGTGCCGGTGATCGCCGGCGGCGTCGAGGCGTCGCTGCGCCGCGTCGCGCACTTCGACTACTGGTCGGAGACGGTGCGGCCGTCGATCCTGGTGACGTGCAAGGCCGACCTGGTCGGCTTCGGCATGGGCGAGGCGGTGATCGTCGAGGTCATGAAGCGGCTGCGAGACGGCAAGACCCCAGCCGACTGCCGCGACCTGCGCGGCGTCGCGTATCTGCTCGGCTCCAAGGAGGAGCTGCCCGCGCACGAGTGGCACGACGCCGCGTCCGACAACAAGACGGTCGCGCTGCCGAGCTACGAGGACATCAAGCAGGACAAGCGCGCGTTCGCCGAGGCCACGCGGCTCCTGCACCACGAGACCAACCCGCAGATGCCGCCGCCTGACCCAGCGCCACGGCGACCGCACGCTGGTCGTCAACCCGCCGGCGCTCGCGCTCGACGAGCGCGGCATGGACCGGATCTACGACCACGCCTACACGCGCCGGCCGCACCCCCGCTACCAGGGCGAGGAGATCCCGGCGCACACGATGATCAAGGACAGCGTAACGACGATGCGCGGCTGCTTCGGCGGCTGCACGTTCTGTTCGATCACGATGCACCAGGGCCGCGCGATCCAGAGCCGTAGCCAGAAGTCGGTGATGAAAGAGGTCCACCAGATGGCGGCCGATCCCGACTTCAAGGGCCACATCAGCGACGTCGGCGGCCCGACCGCCAACATGTACCAGATGCGGTGCTCGCGGCCGGAGATCGAGGCGAAGTGCCGGCGGCTGTCGTGCGTGCACCCGACCGTCTGCAAGCTGCTCGGCGTCGACCACGGCCCGACCCGCGAGCTGTTGAAGAAGGTCCGCGAGACGCCCGGCGTCAAGTCGGTGCGCGTCGCGTCGGGCATCCGCATGGACCTCGCGCGCTTCGACGACGGCTACCTCGAGGAGATGGCGCGCTTCCACGTCGGCGGCCAGCTGAAGGTCGCGCCCGAGCACACCAGCGAGAAGGTGCTCAACTACATGAAGAAGCCGGCGACCTCGACCTTCGACGAGTTCGCCGAGAAGTTCCACGACGCGAGCAAGCGCGCCGGCAAGGAGCAGTACCTGATCCCCTACTTCATCGCCTCGCACCCGGGCTCGGGGCCCGAGGAGATGATCGAGCTGGCGGTGTTCTTGAAGCAGCGCGGCTACAAGCCGCGGCAGGTGCAGGACTTCATCCCAGCGCCGATGGACATCGCGACGTGCATGTACCACACCGGCCTCGACCCGACGACGATGCAGCCCGTCGAGACGGTCAAGAAGCTCAAGGACCGCGAGGTGCAGCGCGCGCTGATGCAGTACTTCAAGCCGGAGAACTACTTCGTCGTGCGCAAGGCGCTGCTCGATGCCGGCAGGAAGGAGCTGATCGGTGACGGCCCGATGGCGCTGATCCCGAGCAACCCGCCCAAGGAGGCGCTGAAGGCGCGCCGCCAGGCCGCCAACGCGCGGCGCGGCGACCCCACCTACGTGCACGCCGAGGACGCCGGCGTGCGGTCGCGCGGGGGCAAGCACGCCGGCCGCGGCAAGGCCGCCGACCGACGGCGCCGGTGAGCTATGCTCGCGGCATGAACGTGCCGCTGCTATTCGCCACGCTGCTGGGAGCCGCCGCGCTCGCCGCACAAGGTCGCGCGACCCTCGGAGCGGTCACCGCTCCGCCCGAGGCGGAGGTCGCGCGCCTGCAGCTCGATCCCTTCTACGAGCGCTACTGTAGCGCGGGCGGACTGCCGATCGTGGCGTCCGCCAAGGTCTCGCCCTACGCGCTGCTCGAGGCGCGGTTCTTGATCGACCGCATGCTCGACGGCCGCGACGACATCCGGCAGAAGCTGGTCGAGAACAAGGTGCGCTTC
>JBERSB010000033.1:0-6761 GCA_041236755.1 Luminiphilus sp.
GCGCGCCTCGCACGATCGCGTGACCCGCCGCCTGCTCCGCGACCCTCGGCGAAGCGCCCTCGCCGGCGAGCTGCAGATGCCGAGGAACTCCCAGTCGCTGACCTTGCCGGTGCCGAGCTTGGGCACGTTGAGCTGCCAGATCAGCGCGCCGGTCTTCTCGTCCAGGCAGTAGACGCAGCTGCGATCGCCCTGGAACCGCGGGTCGCGCGGCACGTCGTTGTTGGTGCCGACGTAGACGCGGCCGTCGGCGACCGTCGGGTTGCCGTAGCTCTGCGAGCCGAGCTTGGCGATCCACTTGACGTTGGTGCTGGTCTCGAGGTCGATGTTCTCGCTGTCGCCGGCGAATTGGCCCGGCACGATCTCCAGCGGGAGGCCCTTGACCTCGGCGACCATGTTGCGGGTCGCGTCGCGACCCCACATCGGCCAGTCCTGGGCCGAGGCGTGCGAGCAGAGGAGGGCGAGCGCGATCGGCGTCGCGACGGCGCGCAGGAGCGTGTCAGTCATTGGGGGTCACCACGATGTTGTCGATGTAGCAGCGGAAGCGGCTCTGCGGCGTGAAGCCGTAGAGGCCGGGCGAGCCGCTGCGGTTGGCGCGCGGCACGTCGACCTCGAGCAGCCAGCCGTCCGGCTCGGGTTGGTCGCGCTGCCAAGCCTTGGCGCGCACGACGCCGCTGCCGTCTTGGTTGACGTCGACGCGGCTCTTCAGGGTGTACCAGATCTTGGGCTTCCAGCGGAACTTCACGCGCTCCTTGAGCAGCTCTTCGTTGGAGGTGATCTCCAGCGCCTGGTGGTTGCCCTTGAGCAGCACGAGGTAGCGCTGGTTGACCATGCCGGGCGTCGACATCGTGCGGCGGTTGCCGTCCGTCATCACGTCGATCTGCATGGTGTAGTCGGACATGTCGGGCGCCCCGATCATCGAGATCGTGCGCTGGAACAGCGGCTGGTCGAGCGTGCGCGCCAGCACCTTGCTGCCGTCGCGCTCGCGCACCTCCCACTTGAGCTTGGCGCTGATCCAGTGCGGCCGCGGGAACGCGAACGAGACGCCTTCCTCTTCGGGGTGGGGCTGCAGCTCCACGTCCTCGAGGTCGTCGGTGTAGGGGGCGCTCGGCACGACGCGCACGCGCGCTGTGCCTGCGAGCCCGCCGGCGTCAGCCTTGAGCACGAACGCGGTCGGCACCGCGTCCGCGGCGATCGTCAGCCGGCCGTCCGCGTCGATCGCCATACCCTTGGTCAGCTTGCCGGACCACGACACCTGCCCGGTGCGCGGGTCGGCCATCGCGCGGCCGTTGCTGTCGAGCGCGCGGACTTCGAACTGCACGGTCTCGCCGGTCCGAACGAGGACGTCCGCCGGGACCACCTGCAGGCGCTCGGCCGCGCCGATCGTGAAGGGCGCAGCGCCCCCGATCATGCCTCCCTCGGTGGTCCAGAGCCGCGGCGAGGCTGTCGCCGGCGCAGGTTGCGCCGGCCCGCCGTCGCCCGCCCAGCAGTAGAGCGCCTCGGTCGTGTGCACGTAGACGCGGCCGTTGCAGATGGCCGGCGCACCGAGGCAGTTGCCCTCGAGCTGCGTCTGCGCGAGCACCTCGGCGCCGTCGTCGTCCGCGTCGAGCACGTAGAACGAGCCGTTGTTCATCGGGACCCACAGGCGGCCGTCGCCGTAGACGGGCGAGGCGTGGATCTGGTCGGGGGCGAGCTTCTGCTGCCAGAGCACGGCGCCGGTGTCGGCGTCGACGCACGCCAGCTCGCCGGTCGCGACCGTGGAGTAGACGCGGTCTTCGACGAGCACGGGCGAACTCGTGAACGCGGTCAACTCGTTGCGCCACGCCTCGTGCTCTCGGCCGAGCACCAGCTGCTTGTTGTCCTCGCCGGGCATCGCGCCGAGCTTGATCGCCACCATGCGTCCCGCGGTCGAGGAGTCGAGGTTCTCCTTGCCGTGGATAGCGATCAGCGTGTCCTTGTAGAGGACGGCGCTCGAGCTCATCCCGCCGGTGCACATCGGGAAGCGCCAAAGCGCGTCGCCCGTGCGCGCGTCGACGCAGGTCATGTGGCCGCCCGACAGCCCCGCGTAGGCGAGCAGGCGCCCGCCGCGCTCCTCGAACACCGGCATCGAATACGAGATGTCCTTCGGCGGCCCGCCGGGCGTCGAGGTCCAGGTGCACGCGCCGGTCTCCTGGTCGAACGCGAAGAAGCGCCCGCGCGCAGGCCCCTGCGGCCCCCAGCCCGACGTCGTCATGTGGAGCACGACGTCCCGGTCGGTCAGCGCGACCGCGCCGGTGCGGCCGTTGGGGAACACCAGGCGCCCGTACTCGGCGCCGAGCGCGTGCTGCCAGCGCAGCTCGCCGTCGCGCGTGAACGCGCACAACAGGCCCGCCGACGTGAGGCAGTAGACGTCGCCGGTCCGCATGTTGACCGTCGGGCTGCCGATCGCGAACCGGTAGTAGATGATGTCGGTCAGGAAGTGCTGGAAGCGCTTCTCCCAGACGCGCTCGCCAGTGCGCTCGTCGAGACAGACGAGCACCTCCTCGAGGTCCTTGCCGTCGCCCTCGTAGCCCATCGTGTAGACGCGCCCGTCGGCTATGACCGGCGTGCCGCGGCCGCTCAGGTCGTAGCGCCACGTCGGCGCTGCGCCGTCGATCGCCTCGGACGCCGGCAGCCCAGTCTCGCGCGACCGGCCGTTCTGCTCCGGGCCACGCCAGCTGAGCCAGCCGTCGACGGCGTCGTGGTCGGGGCCCTTCACGCCGCCACATCCGTAGGGGGTCAGGACGAGGAGGAGCGCGGCGCTCGCGGCGAACAGCGTAGGGGTGCGACGGTTCATGTCTCGGCTCGGACGAACGGGCGGCGGCAGGCCCGGATCGGGTCGCGGAGTATAGCCCTCGCAGCGCGGCGGCCCAGGCTTCGCGCGCGCGTCGGGACCGCCGCAAGCCCGGTTGTCACAAAGTCATGTCAGCAGGTGCCGCTTCGACGGCCGCGTCGACCGCCGGCGGGATCTGCGCGGCGCGCAGCTGGCCGTCCTCGGTCTTGGCGACGCACACCGCGGTCACCTCGCCGCGCGCGACCTCGTCGCCGCCTCGCACGAAGCGCACCTGGTAGATCAGCGCCTTGCTGCGCTTCTCCTTCACCAGCAGCTGCAGCTCGACGTCGTCCTCGTAGCGCAGGGGCTTATGGTAGTCGCAGGACGCATTGCGGCGCGACCACCCCCCGGCCCCGCTGCGCTCGCAGAGGTGCACTCTGAAGCCGAGCGAGCGGAAGAACGCGTGCTCGACCTCCTCCAAGTAGCGGAAGTAGTTCGAGAAGTGCAGGATGCCGGCCATGTCGGTCTCGGCGAAGGTGACGCGCCGCGTCATCGTGTAGCTGTGCGCCATGGCTCAGGCGTAGCGCACCTCGCGGTGCTCGTCGGGGAAGAAGTCGTGCAGGAGCCGGTCGACCTGCAGCAGGCCGTGCCGCGCGAGCTCGACGCGCGAGCCGTCGATCCGCAGGTAGCCGTTGTCCTCGTGCTGCTTCAGGGGTGCCGCGAAGCGCTGCAGTGGGTCGACGCCGAACTTGTCGTGGAACGGGCGCGTGTCGACCGAGCCCAGCTTGAGCTGCAGGATGAACTCGCGGATCAGGCGCTGGTCGTCGGTGAGCTGCAGCGCGCGGTGCACAGGCAGCGCGCCGGCCTCGACGCGCTCGAGGTAGGGATCGAAGTCGTGCACGTTCTGGTAGTGCACGCCGCCGATGTGGCCGAACGACGCGACGCCGAGGCCCAGCAGGTCGGCGCCGTGCCAGAGCCCGTCCCGGTACATGAAGGTCGCGTCGTCGCCGCGCGCCGCCGTGTACGCGCTGCCGACGTAGTAGCCTGCTGCCTCGAGCGCGGCGAACGCCTCGTCGACCCAGCGGCGCTTGGTCTCCCAGTCGGCGACGGGCGCGATCTCCTGTTCGCCGTCCTTCATCCGCTTGGCGACCGTCGTGTTGAACGGGATCTCCATCTGGTAGATGGTCACGCTGTCCGGCGCGAGCTCGAGCGTGCGGTCGATGCACCGGCGCCAGTTGTCGTCGGTCTCCCCGATCATCCCGGCGATCAGGTCGATGTTGATCTGGCGGAAGCCGGCGTCGCGCGCGAACCCGTAGGCGCGGTCAATTTCCTTGGCGCGGTGCGCGCGGTTGTTGCGGGCCAAGATGTCCGCGTCGAAGTTCTCGACGCCGAGGCTCAGGCGCGTGACGCCCATGTCCTTGAGCGCGTGGACCTTCTGCTCCTGCAGCGTGCCCGGCTCGCACTCGAAGGTCACCTCTTCGGCGCCGTGCCACGCGATGTGCTGGTGCAAGCCGTCGAACAGCCGCGTCAACTGGTCCACGGACAAATAGGACGGCGTGCCGCCGCCGAAGTAGACGAATTGCGGCGCGCGGCCGCGCACGGCCGCCTGCTGGGCGTGCATGCGCGCCTCCTCGATCACGGCGTCGAGGTATCGGTGCACGGCGTCGGCGTTCTTGTCCGTGTAGACGCGGAAATAGCAGAAGTCGCAGCGCTTCCTGCAAAACGGAATGTGCACGTAGAGCCCGAACGGAGCGCCTTCGGCGGGCGGCTGCGCGAGGCGTTCGGTCGCGACGTGCGCGTGCTCGACGCGCCACGTCGAGAACGGCGGGTAGTTGGCGACGAAGTAGTTGCCGGTCTTGGTCGCCGCGGCGTCGGGATCGGAGGCCATGGAACGAGCGATGGTAGCGGCTCGTCGGCGAGATCGCGCCCCGTCGTGCGCGCGCCGCGCAGCGCGCGCAATTTCGCCAACTGTCAGAATCTCGTCCCGCACCCCTGCGCGAAGCATTCGCTACCATGATGTCCTCGCACGTGATGAAGACCCGAGACAGCTATGACGTCGCCGTCGTCGGCGGAGGACCCGCCGGCGCGACCGCCGCCGCGCTGCTGGCGCAGCAGGGCCACCAGGTAGCGCTCTTCGAGCGCCAGGCCTTCCCGCGCTTCCACGTCGGAGAGTCGCTGGTGCCGGCCGTCAACCTGACGCTCGACAAGCTCGGCGTGCGTGAGCGCATGGACGAGCTGCGGTTCCCGCAGAAGCACGGCGTGCAGTTCTACGGCCCGAACGGTCCGAGCCGGCCGTTCTACGTCTCCGAGGTCTCGGATCCGCGCATGCACCACACGTGGCAGGTGCTGCGCAGCGACTTCGACCGCATGATGCTGGAGACCGCGCGCGAAGCGGGTGTGCACGTCGAGACCGACACCGAGGTCGTCGAGGTCTGTCTCGAGGGAGAGACGGCGACCGGCGTGTGCGTGCAGCGGCTCGACGAGAGCAGGCACGAGATCGCCGCGCGCGTCGTCCTCGACGCGTCCGGACAGAAGGGCGTGATCCCGCGCGAGCTGACCCGGCAGAAGGGCGTGCCCGGCCTCGAGAACACGGCCGTCTACGCGCACTTCCGCGGGGTGCGCCTCGACACCGGCATCGACGCCGGCTCGACGCTGATCTACCGCCTCGACGCCAAGTCCTGGATCTGGTTCATCCCGCTGCCCGACGCGGTCAGCATCGGGCTGGTGACGTCGGCGCGCGAGATCCTGCGCTTCGGCCAGAACCGGGACGAGATCCTCCAGGCGGGCATCGACCGCTGTCCGCACCTCAAGGAGCGGCTCGTCGACGCGTCCATCGTCGGCGAGGTGCGCGTCGCGCGCGACTTCTCCTACCGCGCGGAGCGCGACGGCGGCCCGGGCTGGGCGCTGATCGGCGACGCGCTCGGCTTCATCGACCCGGTCTACTCGACCGGGCTGCTGCTGTCGGTGCGCTCGGCCGAGCTGATGGCGCTCGAGGTGACCTGCGCGCTTGCCGGCGACGACGAGCACCCGGACCTGCGCAGACGCTCCGCCGACTGGCAGATCGCGTTCGACCGCTTCCTGCCGCTGGTGCGGGCGTTCTACACCGAGGACTTCCGCTTCGGCGAGCTGTCGAAGCACGACGCCCACCGCCAGGGCCTCACGGACCTGCTGACCGGCATCGTCGACACCGACGAGGCCATCGGCGTGACCGCGCAGATCCAGGCGATGTTCGACGAAGAGGTGGCCACCGGGTCCTGAGTCCGGGCTGCGTGGGCCGCCGATCTGTATTCTCCGCGGAGAAGACCATGCCACACGCTCGCTACCGACTCTCACTCGCGTGCGCCCTCTCGGGCGCGCTCTGTGTCTCCGTCCACGCGCAGGACTGGCCGCACTGGCGCGGCCCTCACTACAACGGCGCGGTCGAGGCCGAAGGCCTGCCCGAGACGTTCGGCGTCGAGGAGAACGTCCGCTGGGCGGCCGCGATGCCGGGACCCGGCGCGAGCACGCCCATCGTGCTCGGCGACCGGGTGTTCCTCTCGTCCGTCGACGCCGAGCGCGAGCGCCTGGTCGCCATGTGCCTGGACCGCAGGACCGGCGACGTCGTCTGGCGGCGCGACGCCGGCAGCGGCTACAAGGCGACCGAGCAGTGGACCCGCATTGCGCGCGGCGCCCGCACGCGCGCGACCTTCGCGTCGCCGTCGCCGGTGTCGGACGGGGAGCGCGTCGTGTTCTTCTTCGGCAACGGGGACCTCGTCGCGTTCGACTTCGCCGGTGAAGAGCAGTGGCGTCGCAACGTCCAGGAGGAGTACGGCAACTTCGCGTTCAACTGGACGTTCGCCGCGAGCCCGACCTACCACGAGGGCACGGTCTACCTGCCGGTGCTCCAGCGCGACGTGCCGATCCACAAGCCCCGCCGCGGCGGCGGGCGTCGCGGCGGCGAGCAGGCCCAGGAGGCGTCGGCCGGCGCCGCGCC
>JBERSB010000034.1:0-2282 GCA_041236755.1 Luminiphilus sp.
ATCTTCTCGGTCGAGGTGCCGCAGCGGAAGAAGGACCCGATCGCGTTCGACAAGGACGACGGGCCGCGCGCCGACTCGACGGTCGAGGCGCTCGGCAAGCTGCGCCCGGCGTTCAAGCGCGAGGGCGGCACCGTGACCGCGGGCAACGCCAGCTCGATCAACGACGGCGCGGCCGCGACGATCGTCTGCGACGAGGACTTCGCCAAGGCGCACGGCCTGGCACCGCTCTGCCGCATCACCGGCTACGCGACGGGCGGGCTCGCGCCCGAGTGGGTCATGATGGCGCCCGAGGTCGCGACCAAGAAGCTGTGCGCGCTGATGGGCGTCGGCGTCGGCGACTTCGACCTGATCGAGATGAACGAGGCGTTCTCGGTGCAGATGGTCGCGCTGCAGCGCCAGCTCGAGGCCGACCCCTCGCGCTGGAACGTGCACGGCGGCGCTGTCGCGCTCGGACACCCGATCGGCTGCTCGGGCACGCGCGTGCTGGTGACGCTGCTGCACGCGCTGCAGCGCCACGACAAGACCACCGGCATCGCCGGCCTCTGTCTGGGCGGCGGCAACGCCGTCGTGATGGGCGTCGAGCGCGTCTGACGCCGCGGCCGCGCGGCCGGGCCAACCCCAACGAATCCATGACTCAATCCAACCTCCCCAACGCGGTCGCCGTGATCGGCGCCGGCACCATGGGCAACGGCATCGCGCAGGTCTTCGCGCAGAACGGCGTCGACACGCACCTGATCGACGTCGACCCCAAGGGCCTCGAGCGCGGCGTCGCCAACATCCACAGGAGCCTCGGCAAGTTCGTCGAGAAGGGCAAGCTGAGCGAGGCGGACGCCGAGGCGACCAAGGCGCGCCTGCACGCGAGCACCGAGATGGACCCGCTGGGCGACGTCGATCTGTGCGTCGAGGCGATCACCGAGAACCTGGAGATCAAGTCTCGCGTCTTCGACGCCGCCGACTCGCGCTTGCCCGAGGGCGCGGTGCTGGCGAGCAACACCTCGTCGATCTCGATCACGGTGCTCGCGGCGAAGACGAAGCGCGCCGACCGCGTCATCGGCATGCACTTCATGAACCCGGTGCCGCTGATGAAGCTCGTCGAGGTGATCCGCGGCAACGACACGTCGGACGACACCTGCGCGCGCGTCGTCGGCTGGTCCGAGGCGCTCGGCAAGATCCCGGTGATGGCCAACGACTACCCGGGCTTCGTCGCCAACCGCATCCTGATGCCGATGATCAACGAAGCCGCGTTCGCCCTGATGGAGGGGGTCGCGGAGCGCGAGGCCATCGACGAGATCATGAAGCTGGGGATGAACCACCCGATGGGGCCGCTCACCCTCGCCGACTTCATCGGCCTCGACGTCTGCGTCTCGATCCTCGACGTGCTCAAGGACGGCCTCGGCGACGACAAGTACCGGGCCTGCCCGCTGATGCGGCGCCTGGTCGCCGCGGGCCACCTCGGCCGCAAGACCGGCAAGGGCTTCTACGACTACAGCAAGTGACCAGGATGACGACCACCACCCCCGGAGCGGACGTGCAGGTCCCGGACTTCCACCTGACGCAGCAGCTCGTCGACTTCCGCGAGCAGATCCGCGACTACTGCCGCGAACACCTCGGCGACGCGGCGGCCTACGACCGCGAGACGCGGTTCCCGCGCGAAGCCGTCGACGCAGCCGCGAAGCAGGGGCTCTTGTGCACGACCGTCGCGAAGGAGTACGGCGGCACGGACCTCGGCAACCTCGCGAGCTGCATCATGCTCGAGGAGATCAACTCGGTCTGTGTGTCCACCGGCGTGACGATCAGCGTGCACAACTCGCTGGTGAACTCGCTGCTCGGCAAGTGGTGCAACGAGGAGCAGAAGCAGCGCTGGTTCCCCAAGATGGTGACCGGCGAGTGGCTCGGCGCCTACTGCCTGAGCGAGGCGTTCTCCGGCTCCGACGCGGCGGCGCTCCGCTGCGAGGCCAAGAAGGACGGCGACCACTACGTGATGAACGGGGCCAAGCTCTGGATCACCACGGGCAGCGAGGCGGACCTGTTCGTGGTGTTCGCGCGCACCGGCGAGGACCGGGTCAAGGGCATCTCGGCGTTCGTGGTCGAGGGCTCGCTGCCCGGCGTCAGCGTCGGCAAGAAGGAACGCAAGCTCGGCCTGAAGGGCTCGCCCACGACCGAGATCGTGCTCGAGGACGTCAAGGGCCCGGCGGACTGGCTGCTCGGCGAGGAGGGGCAGGGCTTCACGATCGCGCTCGACACGCTCGACGGCGGCCGGCTCGGCATCGCCTCGCAGGCGC
>JBERSB010000035.1:0-9258 GCA_041236755.1 Luminiphilus sp.
AACGCCTGCAGCGCTTCCTGCCGGCCCCGCGCGAGCGTCTCGAGCGTGGCCATCGAGGCGACGAAGTGGCGCCGCACACCGTCGCGATAGCGCAACACGCCCTCGTCCGAGCGCCGGTAGACGAGCCCGCGCGCGCTGGCCATCTCGAAGGTCATCCCGATGCTGCCGTGCGCCATCGGCCAGCTGTCGCCGTAGCCCGGGTAGAAGGCGTCGTAGGCCTCCCGGGTGAAGTAGTCGAAGCCGAAGCGGTCGAACCAGCGGGCGTTGTTCTTGCCGTAGCGGGTCAGCCAGGCGCGCTGCTCGGTGGTGATCAGCTCGTTGATCGGCTGGGCCGGCGGCGGGAAGTAGTAGGTCGAGTCGCCGCCCATCTCGTGGAGGTCGACGTAGACCAGCGGCCACCAGTCCAAGAACGCGCGCACCCGGCCTTCGGTCTCGGGCTGGGTCATCGCGAACCAGTCGCGGTTCATGTCGAACAGGGCGTGGTTGGTGCGGCCGCTCGGCCACGGCTGGCTGTGCTCCGCCGCGGTCGGGGTCGGGTCCGCCCACCGGCCGCGCGCGCCGCGCGTGTAGAACACGAAGCGGTCGCGGCCGTCGGGGTTCTGCAGCGGGTCCACGAGCACGACGCAGTGCTCGAGGATCTCGTTGACCATCGGGTCGTCGCGCGCCGCGAGCAGGTGGTAGAGCACGTAGAGCGCTGCGTCGGTGCCAGACGGCTCGTCGCCGTGCACACAGTTCGCGAGCCAGCCGACCGCGGGCAGCTCTGCTACGAGCGCGGCTGCGTCGGTCTCGCTGAGCGAGCGCGGGTCCGCGAGGCGCTGCATCGACGCGCGCAGCGCGGCCGTGCGCTGCAGGCGCTCGGGCGCTGCGACCACGGCGTAGTAGAGCGTGCGCCCCTGCCACGTGCTGCCGTAGGGCACGACCTTGATCCGGTCGGGGGCCGCCGCCTGCAGCGCCATCAGGTAGTCCTCGACGTCCCGGTGCGCCGAGATCTTCGTCCCCCACGCGAGCTTCGGGATCGCCTCGTCGTAGGACACGCCCGGCGCCATCTCGAACGGCTGCGGCGGCGCCGGATCGGGGATCTGCGCCGGCGCGGCGGCGACGACGAGCGACAGGGACAGCAGCAGGGAGCGCATGGGCGGCACTGTAGCCGCTCGGGGCCGCGCAGCCGCTACGCGACGCCCGGTCCCCGGATGAGACCACGCGGTCAAGCGCGCGCGGCCGGGTGTCGATTTTCCATGCAGCCGGAGGTCTCGGTCAGCAACGAGGCGCGCGGCGCAGAGGAGGGCCAACATGTCGATCTCGATCCAGCGAACGGACTACCAGCAGCGCTACCTGGAGCAGATCGAAGCGCTGCAGCAGCGCACGCGCGAACGGCTCGCCGCGGGCAAGCGCATCGCGCGCGCCGCCGACGACAGCGCCGGGCTCGCGATCAGCAAGCGGCTCGAAGCAGCGGCCCGCGGCAACGCGCAGGGCGAACGCAACCTCGCCGACGGTCGCAGCCTGGTCCAGACCGCGGAGGCCGCGCTGCAGACCAGCCAGGACACCGTCTCGCGGATGCGCGAGCTCGCCGTGCAGGCGCAGAACGGCGCGCTGTCCGCCGCGGACCGGGACGTGATCCAGCAGGAGTACGACCAGCTCTCCGCGCAGCTCGACCAGACCGCGCAGGGCGCCCAGTTCGGCGGCAGGCCGCTGCTCGACGGCTCCGTCCAGGGCCCCGACGCGGTGCAGCTCACCGGCGGCAGCGGCGCCGGCGACGCGACGACCGTCGAGATCGAGGCCGCGGGCGCGGCGGCGCTGGGCGTGCAGGGGCTCGACGTCTCGGACCCGGCGTCGCTCTCGGCGCTCGACGCAGCGCAGGACCAGCTCTCCGACCAGCGGGCCGGGCTCGGCGCGCTGGACGCGGCGTTCGGACGGCAGGAGGCGCAGGCGGCTGCGACGCGCATCGGCGCCGAGGAAGCGCGCGCGCGCATCGAGGACGTCGACGTCGCACGCGAGGTCGCCACCTCGACCCGGAACCGCATCCTGTCCGAGCTGACGATGGCGTGGCAGCGCATCGCGGACCGCAACCGCAGCCGCGTGCTCGACCTGCTGAGCTGAGCGAGCGAGACCGCAGGCGCCGCGCACGGGTTTGACCGACCCCGTTGCGTGGGACATACTTGAGACGCATCCCCGCCCCACGGGCGTCTCGCCGACGCTTGCTCCAAGGTCTCAGATCCCATGCGTCAACTCGCGCTGGCGAGCCTCTGTCTCGCCGTATCCCCCCTGCTCGCACAGGCTTCGCCGACTGTCGTCGAGCCGCTCACCTCCCAGGCCGCCTTCGAGCGCTTCGAGCGCCAGAACGGCGGCGACTGGGTCGTCAAATGGCACCCGGCCACCGGCACCCCGGGCACGATCTACGGCACCGGACTCCGTCTCGACGGCTGGCGAGAGAACTCGCTGGCGGCGGCGAGGCAGCACGCCAACAAGTTGCTGGCCGACCACGGCGACCTGCTCGGACTCGGCACCTCGACGTTCCAGGAGGTCATCGGCGCGCGCATGGGTCGGACGTGGTCGTTCACCTTCGACCAGTTCTTCCGCGGCATCCCCGTGCTCGAAGGACGCGCCGACGTGCGCATCAACATGGTCGGCGTCGTTGCCATGATGGGCAGCCGCGCGTGGCCTGTCCCGGCGGACTTCAACATCACCCCCGCGGTGACCCCGCAGGTCGCGCAGGCGGCTGCCTGGGCCGCGCTCGAGGGGGAGCCCGCGGCGGGCGCGCCGGCACCCCGACTCGTCATCTGGGGCGACTCCAGCAGCCAACAGCTCGCGCCGTTCCACCTCGCATGGGAAGTCGCCGTGCAGGAGAACGGCGTCGGCGACGACGGCAAGGTCGGGCGCTACCTGATCGACGCGCGGACCGGCCGCGTGCTGCAGTTCGTGAGTGACAAGCACGACTGCGGCTTCGCAGGCTGCGCGGGCGCGCCCGCGAGCACTGAGGCCGACGGCCCCAGCGTGACGCTGATCGAGGCGCCGAGCGTCGTCGAGAACCCCAACGCGCCGATCCCCACCACGGTGACGGTGCGCGCCTGGACGCGGACCGGCGCCGACGCGTTCAGCCCGCTGCAGAACATCCCGTTCCCCGGGCTCGAGGTCTCGGTGCCCGGCATCGGCCTGCGCGTGACCGACGACAACGGCCAGTTCGTCATCGACATCAGCGCGCCGGTGACGATCAGCATCAGCGGCCTCAACGGCCGCCACCACGCGCAGATCAGCGGCAGCAGCGCGCCGAGCGGCAGCGTGACCGTGCAGCCCGGCATCAACGCGACGATGCAGCTGCTCAGCTCGTCGGCGTCCTCGGCGCAGGCCGCGCACACGACCGCGAGCTACTGGACGGACCGGAGCAACGAGTGGGCGCGCTCGATCTTGGGCAACACGTCGCAGCTCAACATCGCCAGCGGCGTCAACGTCACGGTCAACAACAACAACACCTGCAACGCGACCTACAACGGCTCGACCAACACCACCACCTACTACCAGGCCGGCGGCGGCTGCCAGAACACGGCGTTCTCGACCGTCGTAGCCCACGAGTGGGGCCACGGCATCGACAACCGCTACGGCGGCATCTCGAACTCCGTCGCCGAGGGCCTCAGCGAGGGCTGGGGCGACATCATCGGGATGTACCAGGTCGACAGCCCGATCCTCGGCAGCGGCTTCCAGACGTCCGGGGTCGGCATCCGCAACGGCAACAACTCGCGGATCTGGCCGTATTCGTCGGGCGTATCGCCGCACGGCGCCGGCGAGGTCTGGATGGGCTGGGCCTGGCGGCTCCGAGAGGCGCTGCGCGCGACGCTCGGGACGCAGACCGCGATCCAGATCTCCGAGGACATCGTGCTGGGCTCGATCGTCGCGGACGCCACAACGCGTGAGACTGCGGTGCTCGAGGTGTTCATCGCCGACGACGACGACGGCAACCTGCTGAACGGCACGCCCCACTACAACGCGCTCGAGTCCGCGTCGATCCAGAAGGGCATCCCCTACCCCGAGGTGCCCGCGTTCGCGCCGTTCGGCCAGGGCTGCGAGACCTCGCTGCCCGTGCCGCCTCTCAACTGCCCGCAGCTCAACGCGAACGGCGGCGCGCTCAACACCACGCTCCGCGACAACGACTACTGCTACCGGGTCAACAACTCGGCGAGCTACGAGGTCGTCAGCGTCGAGATCTTCTCGGCCACGACCACCTGCGGCAACGTGACCGTGCCCGCGAGCATCTACCTCGACTCGAGCGGCACCCCGCAGGCGAACCCGATCGCGACCACGACGGTCGTCGTCGGCGGCACGCCCGGCTTCTACACCGCGACCTTTGCGCAGCCCGTGCCGGTCAGCGGCACCTACTACCTCGGCTTCAACACGTCGAGCAACAACGTCTACCTCAGCACGCTGACGTCCGGCTCCGGCGGCGTGGGCTTCTGGCGCGACCCGCCCAACTGCACCCCCAACTGGACGCAGTCGACGCTCATCCAGCGGCCGGCGTGGCGCGTCAACTGCCAGAGCGCGACCAACTTCCTGGTCCCCGCGATCGGCGTGAGCGGCGTCCCGCAGCTGGGCACGACCTACCAGCCGACGGTCGTCAACGCGCCTGCGTCGACCTTCGCGATCCTGGCGTCCGGCCTCAGCGACCAGTTCTCGCAGGGGCTGCCCCTGCCGCGGGGGCGGCCCGGCGCGGCGGGTTGTGACCGGCTGGTCTCGGCCGAGGCGCTGGACGCAACGGTCACCAACCTTGTGGGCTTCGCCCTGTCGCCGATCCCCGTACCCAACCAGTCGACGCTGGTCGGCGCCGAGATCTTCCACCAGTGGTTCGTGCTGGACCAGGCCGCGAACTCGATCGGCGTGGTCACGTCCAACGCCGGCCGCGCGCTGATCCGCAACTAGCCGCGCGCAGCGCGCGCGGCTACCACATCACCTGGCCGCCGCAGTGGCTGATGGCCTGTCCGGTCATCCCGGCGGCGGCAGGTGACGACAGGTAGACGACGAGGTCGCCGATCTCCTGGGGCTGCAGGATGCGGCCCAGCGGGACCATCGCCATGGCCTGGCGACGCGCCTCGTCGACGTCGACGCCCATCCCGTCTGCCATCAGCTGCAGGCCGTCGGTGGCCATGTCCGTGTCCACCCAGCCGGGGCAGATCGCGTTGACCGTGATGTCGCGCGGCGCGAGCTCGAGGGCGAGCGCCTTGGTGAGGCCGATGACCCCGTGCTTGCTGGCGCAGTAGGCCGTGTAGCCGGGCACGCCGAAGCGACCGAGCACCGAGCTGATGTTGACGATGCGGCCGCCGTCGGTCAGGTGCCGCAGCGCAGCGCGCGTCGTGAAGAACACGCCGTCGAGGTTGGGCCGGACGACCTCGTCCCAGCGCTCGGGCCCGTCGAGCGCGCACGCGTTCGGGCCGCCGACGCCGGCGTTGTTGACGAGTATGTCCAGGCCGCCCATCGCCTTCTGCGCGCGGCCGACGGCGCGGCGCACGCCCGCCTCGTCGGTGACATCGCCCGTGACGGCGAACGCCGCGACGCCGCGCGCCTTCAGGTCTGCGACGACCCGTTCCAACTGCTTCTTGCGACGCCCCATCACGGCCACGGTCGCGCCGGCGTCGGCCAGCGCGTGCGCGATGCCCTCGCCGATGCCCGAGCCGCCGCCGGTCACGAGGCAGCGTCGCCCCTTCAGCCGGAAACGCTTCATCGCAGCACCTCCGAGGTCAGGAGCGTGCGGCGGGGATCGACGGACCCGGGGCCGCATGGGAGGAGGACACGTTGCTTGCGCTTGCTCTGCTTCATGGCGAGATTCTGGATCAGGCATCATGCCCCCGGTGACCCCCGCATTCATCTCGGCGCTGCTCCTGCTCGGCGCCTGCAGTCCGTCGCGCTTCTCGTGGCCGAGCGCACCTGGCGCGCAGCTGCGCGGCTACCGCGCGAGCTTCGCGGCCGCCGCCGGCGACGAGCTCGTCGAACGCGTCACCCGGGGCGAGCTGCGGCAGCGCGCCCGCGCTGCCGGGACGCTCTGGCTCGGGGACCACCACCGGCACAGCCGCCTGCACGCGCTGCAGACGCGGCTGCTGCAGGAGCTCGTCGAAGACGGCGCCCAGCTCGCGCTCGGCCTCGAGGCCGTCGGCACGCGCGACCAGCGCCTCGTCGACGGCTACCTCGCAGGCGAGCGCGACATGCGGAGCCTGCGCGCACAGATGAAGCGGCGCTGGCCGGGCTCGTGGCTCGATGACCCCGAGCTCGACCCGTGGTTCTTCCGGTCGCTGCTGGCGTTCGCGAAGGAGCACGAGGTGCCCGTGTTTGCCCTGGAGCCGACCCCGCGCCTGCGGCTCGCCGCGCGCGACGCGTGCATCGCGCAGTCGGTCCGAGAGGCCCGCGCGCGCCACCCCCGGCGGCTGCTGGTCGTCGTCGTCGGACAGACGCACCTGCTCGGAGACGGCGACGTGGTGCGCCGCAGCGGCTGCGGCGGCGTCGTCGTCGGCGGGCGGCCCACAGAGCAGCTCGCGAACGCGGCGCGGCCCGCGCCGGCGGACGGCGGCGCGTGGCGGTCCGACTGTGGCGTCTACTGGTTCGACCAGATGTTCGACGCAGCCGGCGGGATCAGCTCATCCCTTCGGTGACCTCGAGGGCGCGCTCGCGCATCGCGAGCAGGGCCTCCAGGTCTTCGCCCGTCAGCCCGAGGCCGGGCACGATCGGGTGCGCGCGCAGCGCGTCCTCGCTCATCGCCGGCTCGAGGCCGCAGGGCGCGAGCGAGTAGCTGAGCTGATCGGCGAGGAAGACCATCTTGGCCATGTCCGCCGACGAGTCGGCGAGATCTTCCTGGTGGTGGCACTCGATCGCTTCGGCGACCAGCGCCGGCAGCTTCCACTCGTCGGCGAGCAGCTGCCCGGCGGCGATGTGCTGCTCGTGGATCGCGGCGAAGAGTTCGTCGCGCGGGACGGTCAGGTCCTCGTTGCCGAGCACGCGGTCGACGCTGCCGAGCAGCACCGCCTTGCCGACGTCGTGCAGCAGGCCGCAGAGGAACGCGATGTCGACGCTGCGCTTGCGCAGCCGCGCGATCTCCTTGCTGTAGAACGCGGTCATCACCGAGTGCTTCCAGAGCGCGTCGAGCAGCTCGACGCACTGCTCGTTCTTGAACATGCGCCCGCGCATCGAGACCGCGGTCACGATCTCTGTGACCAGCTGGAGCCCCAGGCGGCTGACCGCCTGCTGCAGCGACGCGCACGGCACCTGGCCGCCGTAGGCCGCCGAGTTCGCGACCCGCAGGACGTTCGACGCGATCGTCTGGTCCTTGTGGATGACCTCGGAGAGCATCGCGGCGTCCGCGTCGGCCTGCTGGCACAGGTCGAGCACCTCGGCAGCCGTGCCCGGCATCGGCGGGAGCCGCACGTGCCGAGCCTGGATCAGCTGCGCGAACACGCGCGAGAGGTCTGACGTAGGGGTTTGCATCCCGTCCTTTCATCGACCTGTTCGGCCCGTTCGCTGAAGCGGCTGGAACGAGGCCTTGCCATGGGCGTCGCAGATACACGAATCAGACCTGTCGGGCGCCGCGCTCGTCGACGCAGATCGCGTATCCTGCGGGCGTGATGTCGCCGCTTTCGTGCGCGCTGCCAGCGCTGCTGCTCGCCTGCCTCGCGCCAACGTGCGCTGCGCAGGGCCCGAGCGCGTGGGCGGACCTCGCGCCGACCGCGGGGGTCAACGCCGCGGCCGTGCGGGGCCAGGGCAAGCTCGTCAGCTACGACGCCGGCGAGACGCTGCACGTGTTCTCGTCGGTCACGCGGCGGTGGCACACCGTCGACAAGTCGCCGACGGCCACCGTCACGCTGTTCAACGACTTCGTGCTGGTCACAGACGGCGCGCGCATCACGGCCCTCTCGTGCTTCGACGGCCGGTCCGCGCCGCTGGCTGCCTCTCCCGCGGCGACGGTCTACAACGGCGCCAACGCCAAGAACGACTCCATCGCGCTGGTCCGGGACGGATCCGTGCTGCACGCGTTCAGCGCGTTCACGGGCGCCTGGATAAGCCGACCGCTCGGCGCGAATGTCGCGGCCAGCGTGCGCCGCCACGTCGCCGTGGTGCACAGCGGCGGGCAGCTGTGGGGCATGAGCGCCTTCGACGGCCGGTGGCGCGACACGAGCGCGCAGGCCGTGACGTCGCTCAGCGCCGAAGGGACGGCGGCGTTCGCCGTCGGCGCGGGCCTGCACGCGTTCTCTGCGCACACGCGCAGTTGGTCCAGGCACGCGGCGATCCCGAACGCGGCGTTCGCCCGCGGCCACGACTGGGGGCTGTGGCGCAGCACCGGGAGCGCGCTCGCGTTCAGCGGCCTGCGCGGCGAGTTCACCGAGCTCGCGCTCGCCGGCGCGCTGGTGGCGGCGAGCAGCGACCTGTTCTGCCTGCTCGAAGCGCAGGGCGCGCTGCACGCGTACTCGGCGGCCACCGGCGACGCGGTCGTCATCGGCCCCACCACCGCCTCGATCGACGTCGGCCTCGCGACGGCGCTGCTCCACGTCCAGAGCGGCGTGATCGGCTACAGCGCGCTCCGGCAGCAGGCGGCGCTGCTGCCCGTCGCGCGGCTCGCGTCGGGCGCGGGCGCCGACGTCGGGTTCGTCACCGACGCGGGCGGCCAGAGCTTCGCCTGGAGCAGCGCCCGCGGTTCGTGGAGCCCGGCGCCGCAGGCGACGGTCGGCCAGGCGCCGCTGCTGACGACGACCTCCCTGGCGCTGCAGGCCGCGGACGACTGCTTCGCGTTCGACACGACAGGCGGCCAGTTCGTCCCGCTCGGCAGCGCGGTCGCCGGGCTTGCGGGCAACGCCGACAGCGCGCCGCTGCTGGCCTACGACGCGGCGGCGCTGCACGCGTTCGACGTCGCGCAGGCCCGCTGGACGTCGGCGCCGCGCACCGGTGCTGGCGCGCCCACGTTCCGGGTCTGGCGCACCTCGGCGCTGGTCGTCGACGGGGACAGCGCGCACGGCTTCGGCGTGCAGCCAGCACGCTGGAGCAGCTTCCACCTCGGCCCGCACAGCTCGTCGACCTACGCGAACAGCGAGGTCGCCTACCTCGTCGAGTCGCAGCGGCTGCTCGCGTGCTCCATGCTCGCCGAGATCGTGCCGTTCCAGCAGTTCCCGCACTTCCGGCGGGTCCAGCCGCGCGGCGCCGAGGTCGCGCTCCGCACAGCACCGCTGGGCACCGCCGCGGTGCTCGCCGGCCTCGGGCCACGCGGCGTCCCGACGACGCTGCCGAACTTCGGCGAGC
>JBERSB010000036.1:0-2779 GCA_041236755.1 Luminiphilus sp.
CCGTAGCTGACGCACCGGCCGCGCGGCGTGCGCAGCTCGGCGAGGCGCGTGAGCAGGGCGAAGTAGTTCTGCTGCTGCAGCGGCGTCAGCTGCGAGGCGAGCAGGTTCTGGTTCTCCCAGGGATCGTTCAGCAGGTCGTAGAGCTCATGGCTACCGCCCGTGTAGCGGTGGATCAGCTTGAACCGGTCGTTGCGCAGCACGGCGTGGCCGTTGCTGTTGGGAGACGGCCACGTCGCACCCGTGAACTGCTCCGAGAACGCGAACGCGCGCAGCGGCGCCTGGTTCGGATCGGTCAGATACGGCACGAGGCTGACGCCGTCGACCGCCAGCCAGGGCGGCACCGCCGCGCCGGAGCCGGAGAGCTGCAGCGCCGTCGAGAACACGTCCACCGCGCACGCGAGCGCGCCCACCTCGCGGCCGGGCTGCACCGTCGCAGGCCCGCGGTAGATCAGCGGCACGTTGAGGCCGCCTTCGTAGGGCGTCCCCTTGGCGCGCGACGGGTCGAACGGCGGCACAGCCATGTTCTGGACCGAGCCGTTGTCGCCGAGGAACAGCACGTGCGTGCTGGCGAGCGCCGTCGGCCCGATCGCGGCCAGCAGGCGGCCGAGCTCGGTGTCCATCGCCTCGATCATCGCGCGGTACTTGTCGCGGTTGCTGCTCGACGACGTCACGCCCTGCGTCTGCAGCGACGAAGGCGGCGCGTGGAACGGGATGTGGGGTGCCGTGTAGGCGAGGTAGCAGAGCCAGGGCTGGGTCTGCGCCTGGATCCACGCGATCGCGTCGTCGGTCTGTTGCGTCGTCGCATAGGCGGTCGTCGTCTGCTCGACGCCAAGGTGCACGCGGGGCCAGCTGAAGTAGTCCGGCAGCTGGCCCGCCATGTGGCCCGTGAACGTGTCGTAGCCGCCGAGCGTACGCGGCGCGTCGACGCCTTGGGTGACGTCGTGCATGTGCCACTTGCCGATGCAGGCGTGCGCGTAGCCGCTCGCCGCCCGGTCGAGCAGCTCGGGCAGCGTGTCCTCGCTGCCGCGGATCGTGCCGATCACCGGGTTGCTGTTGTTGGGGTGCCTGATCCAGCGGCCGACGGTCGTGCGGAACGGGTGCCGCCCGGTCAGGATCGCCGCGCGCGTGGGCGAGCAGCTCGGATACGCCCACGCGTTGCGGAACAGCACGCCCTGCGCGGCGAGCGCGTCGATGTTGGGCGTCGGCGGCGGGCTCGCACCTTCGCCGTAGCAACCGACGTAGTCGACGCCGAGGTCGTCGGCGAGCACGATCAGCACGTTGTGCTGCGCCTCGACGCTCGCGAGCGCGAGCCACGCAGTCAGTAGGACGCGGAGCACGGGCGCGGCCTCAGCGGAGGCCGATGTCGACCGCGAGGCCGTTGGAGGTGTAGAGACCCGACCAGCCTCCCGTCACGCTGAACTCCAGCTCTGCGACCTGCACGTAGAGGGTCGCGCCGCCGAGCGCCGCCGAGTTCGGGATCGCGAGCTGCGCCTGCGCGACGCCGCCCGCCGGCAGGCTCGGGCCTAACAGGAAGTCTCCCGTGTTGAGCAGGTCGCAGCCCAGCGGTGCTACCGGCAGCGCGGCGTTGAGCGGCAGCGCCGCTGCTGCCAGCCCCCACACCGCCATCGACAACGACGTCGCGCCGAGCGTGCTGCAGGTCGCCGTCCAGGTGTCCCCGGTCCACGGCAGCTCCGTGCTCGAGAGCGTGAGGAGGCCGCCGGGTCCGCTGCAGCCCGCGCCGTACTGCGTCACGGCGCCGACGGTCGACGACTCGTACTGCCACGTGTCGTCCTGCTGCGGGCCGGTGAACCCACCGAACAGGAACGCCTTCTGGAGGCCGAGCACGTAGGCGAACGTGGGCCCGGTTCGGTTGATCGGACCGGACGCGCTGCGCTGCACCCAGTCGACGCCGTCGAACTCCCAGGTGTCCGAGAGCGTCGGGCCGTTGCGAGTGCCGCCGAACAGCACGTGGCGGTCCCGCAGGTAGTCGTAGGTCATCCCGTATGCGAAGCGACCCGCGACGCCGCCGGACGACGGCGGGTTGCTCGCCGTGGTGACCTGCGACCAGTCCGCTCCGTCCCAGCGCCACGTGTCCGACAGCGCACCCGCGGCGTTCCGGCCGCCGAAGTAGATCATCTCGCCGCGCGAAAGGTCGTAGGAGAGACGCCCGCGGGCGCGCGGCGACGGGCTGTTGCTCGGCGACAGCGGCGTCCAGGTCGCGCCGTCCCAGCGCCACGTGTCGCTGAGGTAGTTCGTGCCGTCGTAGCCGCCGAACAGGATGCACGCGCCGGCGATCGGGTCGTAGGCCATCTGGCACCAGCGACGCGCACCCGGCGACACAGCGGGCGCGGCCTGCGCCCACGTAGCGCCGTCGAACTCCCAGGTGTCGCCGAGGTCGGACGAGAGCGCCGACGAGCGGCCGCCGAACAGCACGTAGACGCCGCGCGTCGTGTCGAACGTCGCGGCGTAGAAGTCGCGGCCGGGCGGCAGCGCGCCCGAGGCCGGCGTGATGTCGATCCAGTTGGCGCCGTCGAACACCCACATGTCGTTGAACTCGACGCCCGGGCCCTGCTTGCCTCCGAAGTTGTAGAGCAGCGCCCCGTCGCTCACGCCGACCGCGCCGGCGCGCGGAGACGGAGACACAGCCGGAGTAAGCTGCGTCCAGTCGGCCTGTGCGGAAAGCACCGCGCTGCTGAGAGCGGCGACGACGGAGAGCAATCTGGGCATGTCGCCTACGATAACGAATGGCCTGATCCCCTGCATGGACACCACACGCCCG
>JBERSB010000037.1:0-3559 GCA_041236755.1 Luminiphilus sp.
TGGGCTTCCTTACGGGGCTGGTGGTGACCTCGTTCACGGTCGCGCAGCTGCTGACCGCGCCGTTTTGGGGCCGCATCTCGGACCGGTTCGGCAGACGCGCGGCGATGACCGTGGCGCTGTCGGCGTCGTGCGCGGCCTACCTGCTGTTCGGCTTCGCGGACTCGCTCTGGCTGTTGCTGTTGTCGCGCGTCGTGCAGGGCGCAGGCGGCGGCCTCGTCGGCGTCATCCAGGCCTACGTGGCGGACACGGTCGAGCCTGCCCAACGCGCACGCGCGCTCGGATGGCTGTCGGCGTCGACCAACCTCGGCGTAGCGCTGGGTCCCTACATCGGCGCCAAGTCGGTCGCGCTCGGCGACGTCGACGTGTGGCCTGGGGACGCGACCATGGTGCTCGGCAGCGCCGCGCCCGGCGTGCTGGCGGCGTTGTTCTGCGTCGTCAACGCCGCCTTCGCGCTGCGCTACCTCAAGGAGACGGCGCAGCAGCACCCAGGCGACCGCGCGCGCCCGGCGATCCGCGCCGCGGCTGCCGAAGTGCTGGCGCACCCCAAGCGACCGACATCCCGGCTCATCTTGATCTACGCCCTCGCGATCGGCTCGGCGCACGGCATCAACCCGCTGCTCGCGCTGTTCCTCGACGACCGGCTCGGCATCGACAAGGACAGCATCGGCTACGTCTACATGTACATCGGCTCGCTGTCGGTGTTCGCGCGCGTGCTGCTGCTGGGCCGAGCCGTCGACCGATTCGGCGAGGTGCGCGTCTCCCGCGTCGGCATCTGCTCGCTGGCGGCGGCGTTCTTGATGATGCCGCTGGTCGGCTCGCTCGGCGCGCTCGCGTTCGTGCTGGCGTTCCACCCGATCGGCATGGCGCTGACGTTCCCGTGCCTGACGTCGCTGCTGTCCCGGTTGGTGCCGCAGCAGGACCGCGGCATGTACATGGGGCTGCAGCAGTCGTTCGCCGGCGGCATGCGCGTGCTGGCGCCGATCCTCTACGGCAACGCCTTCGACCTCTTGGGGAAGGGCTCGCCGTTCTGGGCCGCGGGCTCGGTCGTGCTGGCGACCCTGCTGCTCGGCGCCGGGCTGCGTCGCGCCACCGCGGGTTAGGGCCGCGTGAGCCGCGCAGCGGCGTGGCTCCGGGTGAGCCCGTCGTCGTAGGTGATCACGACGCCGACCTCGATCTCGTCTGCGGACCACGTCCCCGACGATTCGAGGTGGTGCATGCGGCCCATCACCCCCTCGAACTCCAGCAGCAGGTCGCCGTCGGCGGCGACCTTGCCGCGGACCTCTCCGAAGCTGGCCGAGCGCGTCGGTTCGATCTTCGCGCCGCCGCTGTCGATGGTCGCGCGGAAGCGCTCGGTCGGCGGCGTCAGGCCGGCCAGCGCGCCGCCGAGGACGCGCAGCTCGAACAGCAGCTCGCCGCCGTCGCGCTGGACCGAGAGCTCGACGGGGCCTCGCCGCCGCGAGATCGCGTCGCGCCACTCGCCCTTCCACGAGCCCAGCAGCGGGCTCGGGTCGAAGTCGGGGCCGCTGCAGCTCGGCGCGGCCAGCGCGAGCAGCGTGAGCAGGCTCCACGTCGTCTTGTGCATGTGCTTCATTGCGCGATCCCTGGAGCTGGACGCCGCCGGTGCAGGGCAGATTTCCTCCCACATGCCTCTTCGGCTCTCCGCCGGGATCTGATGCACTGTCGTTGCGTGGATCTGGGGCGGTGTCCGGAACTGCGAATCTCGGAACCCATGAAGCCTCAACTTGCCCTCACAGGCCTCGTCGCCCTGTGGCCTGCGCTGCCAGCACGGACCCAGGCGCCTCCGCCTCGCCCGCACGTCGTCGTGATCGTCAGCGACGACGCGGGCTACGCCGACTTCTCCGCGCAAGGAGCCGCCGACATCAAGACGCCGCGCATCGACTCGATCGCGGCCGAAGGCGTGCGCTGCACCAACGGCTACGTCTCGGGCGCCGTCTGCAGTCCTTCTCGCGCGGGCCTGATGACGGGGCGTTACCAGCAGCGCTTCGGACACGAGCTCAACATCCCGCCGCGCTTCAGCGAGGAGAACGGGCTGCCGCTGTCGGAGCGCACGTTCGCCGACGAGATGCGCGCGGCCGGCTACCGGACGATCGCGCTCGGCAAGTGGCACCTCGGCTACGCGGACAAGTTCCATCCGCTCTCACGCGGCTTCGAGCACTACTGGGGGTTCCTGCAGGGCGCGCGCTCTTACTTCCCGCTGAAGAAGCCGACGCGCCTCAATCGTCTGCTCGAGGACCGGGAGGTGCAGCCCGAGAACTTCGTCTACATGACCGACGCGCTCGGTCGCCGGGCCGCGCGCTACATCAAGGACCGCGGCGAAGAGCCCCTGTTCGTCTACCTCGCATACAACGCGGTGCACACGCCGATGCACGCCACCCAGGCAGACCTCGAGGGGCTCAGCGGGACGCAGCGGCGGCAGAAGCTCATCGCGATGACCCACGCCCTCGACCGCTCCGTCGGCTACGTGCTGGACGCGCTCGAGGAGGAGGGCATCGCGGACGACACGCTGGTGTTCTTCCTCAACGACAACGGCGGCGCGACCAACAACGCGTCCGACAACGGCCCGCTGCGCGGGCGCAAGGGCTCCGTGTGGGAGGGCGGCATCCGCGTGCCTTTCTACGTGCGCTGGCGCGCAGGATTGCCCAAAGGCGCCGTCTACGAGCAGCCGGTGATCGCGCTCGACCTGCTCCCCACCTGCGCAGCGGCGGCCGGCGCCGAGGTCGCGGGACCGCTGCCGCTCGACGGCGTGGACCTGCTGCCGCACCTGCGGGGAGACCGACAGGAGCGGCCGCACGCCGACCTCTACTGGAGGCACGGAGACAAGTGGGCGATCCGGAGCGGCCGCTGGAAGCTGCTGCAGCAGGACGGAGAGGCGCCACAGCTCTACGACCTCGAAGGAGACGTCGGCGAGCAGCGAGACCTCGCTGCAGCGCAAACGGAGCGCGCTGCAGAGCTTCTGTCTCGATACGAGACCTGGGCAGCGCAGCTGCAGCCCCCGCGGTGGCGGTTTCGCAAGCAGCGCCGCAAGTAGGGCGACTGTTGGTAACTGTCCCCGGAATGTGTCCCCCGACGGGGGCGGACTGTGATTCAATATGGTCATGCGTATCGCGCTAACCCGAGCGGCCACCCTGTCCGCGCTCCTGCTGACCGCCTGCGGCGGAGGCGGCGGCGGCGGGGCGCCAACGCCTGTGGAGCCCGAGAACGTGGTCGCAGAAGCGGAAATTGGCCCGGGTGGCGGCGCGCTCTGGGTGGACGAAGGGGAAGCCGCGGGCCTCGCGCTGACCGTCCCGCCCGGTACCGTCGCAGCCCCGACGCTGTTCCGGGTGCTCTCCGACATGGCGCGCGGCGAGATCCCGTCCGCGTTCCCGGTCTTCGCGTTCGAGCCGGAAGGCCTCGTGCTCGCTCCTGGCAACGAGGTCACGGTGACGATCCCGGCCTCGCCTGCATTCTTCGTCGGCGGAACCCCGCAGCTCAGCATCTTCCAGCGCGACGAGCCCGGCGCGCCGTGGCGCGCGCTCGGCGCCGCGTCCGTCAACGCTGC
>JBERSB010000038.1:0-2564 GCA_041236755.1 Luminiphilus sp.
GGTCGACGTCAGGTAGTCGCGGCCGATGCCAGGACCCGACACCGCCTCGTGGTAGGTGCGGTAGCGGCGCTGACCGGCGCCTTCGAGCGCAACCCGTGGGTCACGCAGTTCGGCGACCTGCAGTTCGGCGCCGAGGTGCGCGACACCTTCCAGGTGCCCTACCGCAGCTTCGCGACGGGCACCGGCGAGCTGCTGCAGACCTCGCCGCTCGTCGAGACGCGCCGCGACCGCACCTACCACGAGGCGGTGTCGGGTCCTGGCATCGGCCGCGACTACCTGACGTCGACCTACTACGTCACCGAGTTCCGCGACATGCCCTACGTGTTCGTCGACTGGGTGCTGGGCAACGACTACCTCGGCGCCGACGACCCCGCCGGCAGCGCGGATCCCAACCTCTACGCGCTCGGCGACGCCGACGTGCGCGCGGCCTACTTCCTGTGCAAGGGCGCGACCGAGTGCATGCCCTATCGGCAGGCGACCGAGAACATCCAGCCTGCGACGGCGCTCGGCGACTACGACGGCTTCAAGGTGATGCAGGACACCGACCTGAGCGACGGCCAGACGCGTCGCTACCGCTTCGTGCTGCGCTTCGAGCCGTCGGGCGCTGCGCCGGCCGACAAGGACCGCTGGCGCGACACCGCCGACGCGATCCTGCAGAAGCCGATGTACGCGCTCGCGTCTCATTCGGCGTGGGAGCAGACCGCCGCGGCGGGCCTCGTGGGCGGCCCGCTCGAGGGGCCATCGGACTCCAAGAGCCGCGCGACCAGCGAGTACAACAGCTGGGCCGGCAGCAACTGGTTCGGCACCTTCGGCGGGCGGGGCGACGCCACCTGGTCGGCCACGACCGGCACGCCGCGGAACCACCCGCTCAGCCCCGAGCTGGCGCACGCGATCCAGGGCCAGCACCACCGGCTGCTGGAGAAGCTCGAGCAGAAGGCGTGGATCCAGTCGGTGCGGCCGTACCACCTCTACGGCCTCGAGGTCGGCGCCGAGCAGCCGATCCTGCTCTACACGGGCCTGCCGTTCCAGGTGATCGCAGGCGAGCACCTGGGTAGAAAGACCCTGCACGACAACGACCCCTACCCTGCTTACCGGACGCTGAGCGCCAACCAGCCGACCGCGCACGGCTGGTCCGGCTACGACCACGAGCACTTCACGGTCGACCTGTTGTTCGACTACTGGACCATCAGCGGCGACGCGTGGGCCCTCGAGGAGATCCGGCAGCTCGGCCAGAGCGTCAAGGGGCTGCTGCGGCTCAACTACTCGGTGATGCAGTACGTGCAGCCGACGCGCGCCGAGGGCTGGGTGATGCAGGCGTTCGCGCAGGTCTACCAGGCGACCCAGGACGAGTCGATCAAGGACTACGCCATGCGCAGGGTCAACGAGGTCGTCGAGCCGGGCCGGCGCAAGGAGCACCCGAGCAAGGCGATCCGGTTCATGGGCAACTACGGCGCCACGGGTTATCCGCTCAACCACGAGTACGTGATGCCCTGGCAGCACGGCGCGGTGCTCTACGGTTATCTGGGCGCGTACCTGAGCTTCGAGGAGCCGGCGCTGCTGACCATCTGCGAGGACGTGCCGACGACGGTCGAGTACTCGTGGGTGACCAACATGAACCACCCGACGCACGGCTTCGTCGCCAACGGCCTGCGCTACTACCTGCCGGTCACGCACAACGGCACGCTGATCCCGCCGGAGTACTGGGACGGTCTGTCGTTCGGAGCGCACCTCGGCAGCAACCCGCTCGGCAGCGTGCACATCATCCTGATCGGCGGCCTGCACCTGCTGGCAGACATCACCGCGGATGCGACCGTGCGCGCCAAGGCGCTGAACTACGGCGGCATGCTGCGCGGCACGGTCGATCCGCACGACCGCTGGAACAAGTGGTGGTACTGCCTGCCTCCTGCGCACGCGCAGTAGGCGGTCAGTCCACCTCGCGCCCGCAGCTGCAGGGGTGGGCGCCTGTGGGTAGCGCGCCGGCGGCGTCTGCGCGCGCCACGACCTCGCCGCAGGCGCAGACCTTGCCGGCTATGCGCGCCGGGTTGCCGAGCACCAGCGCGTGCGGCGGCACGTCGCGCGTGACCACGCTGCCCATGCCGACCATGCACCACGCCCCGAGCGTCACGCCGGGCCCGATCGTGCAGTTGGCGCCGACGGTCGCGCCGCGGCAGACCCGCGTCTTCAGGGTGTGGTCGCCCGGCTCGCTCGGCCGCAGCGACGAGACCTCGGGGTCCGTCGCGCGCGGCGCGCGGTCGTTGGTGAACACGCTGTGCGCCGCGACCATGACGCCGTCCTCGAGCGTCACGCCGGCGCAGAGGTAGACCGCGGCGTTGAGCTTGCAGCGGTCGCCGACGACGACGTCGCCGGCGATGTAGGTCTTCTCGCCGACGATGCAGTCCGCGCCGACGGCCGCGCCACCTCGCAGGTGCGCGTGGTCCCATACCGACGTGCTCGGCCCGATGGTGAAGCCCTGCTCTACGATAGCGTTCTCGTGTACCTGCGCCTGGTCGCTTTCGGTCACGTAGTCACTCCTCCGTGCTGAGTCACATCGACACAGCGCTCAT
>JBERSB010000039.1:0-3719 GCA_041236755.1 Luminiphilus sp.
CAGGCCCTCGAGGACGCCCGGCCCGCGCTCTCCGACCACATCGAAGGCGCGCGCCGCAGCGGGACCCGCCCCGGTGAGCTGGCGCTCGTGTGCCTCGCCGGTCTTCACGACGGCATGGACCCCGAGGAGCCGCCGATGCAGCGGGCCCTCGCCAGGCTGGGCAAGGCCAAGCCGAAGCAGACCTACGACATCGCCCTGCGGCTGCTCGTGCTCGAAGCGTGCCCGGTGTTCCCGGACCGTGAGAAGCTCGCCAAGAAGGACCTCTCGGCGTTGCTCGCCAACCGCAGTACCCAGGGGGCGTTCCAGTACTACGAGCGGCCGAGCACGTGGGACCTGAGCAACACACAGTACGGTGCGCTCGGGCTGCGCGCCGCAGCGGCGATGGGCCTCACCGTGCGCAACGAGGTGTGGACCAAGCTGGCCCGCACGGTCGCGGCCCAGCAGGCGCCCGACGGTGGGTTCTGCTACGTGCCGCGGCAGTCGACCTGGGAGCCCTACCCGTCCATGACGGTCGCCGGGATCGCCGTGCTGGCGATCTGTCGTCAGGCGATCGGAGACGGCGGCAAGCTCGCAGCGAAGCTCGAAGCGCAGGTTGCCCAGGGCTGGGAGTGGCTCGCGGACCAGCGCGAGGCCATCGGCTCTCCCAAGCAGCGCTGGTCCTACTACTTCCACTACGGCCTGGAGCGCGCGGCGATCCTGTGTGACGTGGTGCGCGTCGGCGACAAGACGGACTGGTACAGCAAGGGCGCGGAGATGCTGATCGACGCGCAGCTGTCGGGAGGTGGCTGGCAGAGTCCGACCGACGGCCACCCCGGCAACCACCTCTCGCGCGGCCGCGGCGACTGCGTGTCGACGTCGTTCGCCGTGCTGTTCCTGCGGCGCAAGTTCCGGAAGTTCGCAGGCCCGGTCACCGAGCGGATCGTGCGCCTCGTCAACATCGGGCCGCAGTCCGGGCAAGCAGACGTCGACGAGTGCGCGCGCCAGCTCGCTGCGCAGGGAGTCGAGGGGATGCGGGTCGTGACGCGGGCGATGCGCAGCGACGTGCTGCCCCAGCGCCGCGTCGCCGCGCAGGCGCTGCAGGCGATCGCGGGCGAACAGTTCGGCTTCGATCCGGACAAGGGCCGTGACGACAACCGCGCAGCGGTGCGTCGAGCCGAGCTCTGGTACCTCAAGAACCGCTGATGCGACCGAGGAGTCCTACTCAGCGCCAGCGGATCGCGTCGTAGGCGCGCACGCGTGGATCGTCGACCGAGGCATAGACCGCGACGACGTCTTCGCCTTGCTGTCCGCCGAGGTATGCCGGCTCCAGCGCTAGCAGCTTCCAGGAGCTCGGGTCTCGAAGCCCCACGGTCGCGACCGGCTGCTTCGCGTCGAGCCCCTGCTCGGAGGCCAGCGAGACGAACCCCGACAGCAGGCCGAACACGCGGTCGACGTCGAAGACCGTGTCCTCGTCCTCGAACAGCAGGCGGCGCAGCAGACGCACCCCTGCCTCGGTGCTGAGCTTCGGTGCCGGCGGTGGCGACGCGTAGAGGGCGGCGGTCGCGCCGTCTCCGGAGACGATCGCGAGGTCTTCGCGTCCGGTGTCGACGAACGCGCCGCGAGCGGACGGGCGAGACTGGCTGATCGCCTGCGTGAAGCGCTCGATCAGCTCCTCTTGCCGGCCCAGCAGCGAGAGCAGCGGCGGCACCCGCAGCGTCAGCGTCCGCCGCCACGAAGGCTTCTTCGCGAAGCCGTCGGCCTCGCTCGGGTAGCCGACCGCGCGGACCTCGACGTCGACGGAGCGCACGAGGCCGAGCACCAACGAGGCGACACCGGGGAGCTGCACGCGGAACGTCAGCAGGTCGGCGCCGCCGTCCTCGTCGAGGTCGGCGAGCAGCAGCGCGGTCACGTCGTCGGCGACCGCCTGGGTCCGCGCGCGCCGGAACTGCGGTCCTTCCGGGCCGCCGAGGAAGGTCCAGAGCTTGCGCCGGTGCGCGATCACGTGGTCGGCGAGCCCGTCGCCGTTCACGTCGGCGCGTCGGATCTGCTGTTGGTCGCCGAGCACGGCCGTGCGGCCGAGCTCGACCGCCGCGCGCGGCGTGCTGTCGACGAACTGCGTGATGTCGACCTCGACCGGCGCGCCGAACGTGCCGTCTGCGCGCTGCATCCGGAACGCGCGCACCGTGCCCTCGCGGGTCAGCATGTCCGGGCGGCCGTCGCCGTTGAGGTCCTCGGTCTGGATCTGCGGGATCCGCACCGAGCCGACCAGCTCCTGGTCGAGGCCGCGGCTGCCGGGGTCGATGCGCACGTCCACGCGGACGGGCACCTCGGCGAGCCGCACGAACACGGGTGCGCCGTCGCCTCCGCGCTCCTGGAAATACGGGGTCACGCCGCTGAGGCTCGGCAGCGCCAGGTCCAGCTTGCCGTCCTCGTTGAGGTCGACGACGAACGGCGCGAACCGCGGCCGGTCGACGCGGACGAGGAACCGGCCGCGCCGCGCCAGCACGACCGGCTCACCGTCGCCCCACGCCTGGACCGCGGTGCGCCGTGGATCGGCGACGACGACCTCTGCGCCGGCCGCGGGCAGCACGTCGGCGATCGTGACCAGCGTGCGCGCAGGCTGCGCGATGACGAGGTCGCCGCCCTGTTCCCATGCAGCCTCTGCGAGCGAGAAGCGGCGCAGCCGGTCGCTCTGCAGGACCACCAGTTCGTCTCTGCCGTCGCCGTCGGTGTCGACGAGGCGGTGCTCGAAGGCGCCTGCGACTTCGAGCGCGGCGACGACGCGCGCCTGCGCGAGCAGCGCGGTCGTCGTCCGTAGAGCCGCTGCGAGCGCGCGCGGCGTCCTCGGCGGAACCGCACGTGCCGGATCTCACGCTCGGTCAGGATCAGCACGTCGTCCCCGAGCTCGTCGGTGACCAGCACGCGCGCTCCGTCGGGGACCCGCGCCTGCGCGTCGGCGTCGGCGAGCCGTAGGCTGCCGCTGCGCCGGCCCAGCAGCCGTCGCTCCAAGAGCGCCTCGCCTGCGATCAGCACGTCGCCGGGCACGCCGCGGCGGCCTGGGCGGACCTGGACGACGGGGCTCGTGCCGCGGCTTCCTGCCGCGATCTGGAGCGGCACGTTGAGCGCTGGCGGCTGCACGAACGCCGCGCCGTCAATCTCGAAGACCGTCAGCTGGGCGTCGAGCGTCGTCTTCGTCGAGCCGGTGAAGGCGCGCATCGCCGACGTGCGGATCGACACGCACACCAGCTCGTCTCTGCCGTCGCCGTCGGCGTCGACGAGCTGTGGCGGCAGCCCGAGCGGCTGCAGGCGGAGCCGCGCGGACCGCTTGGCCTGCCAGCCCGAGGTGCCGTCGGCGAGGTGCAGGTCGACGCGCGCTTCGACCTCTTCGTCCCTGCTGGTCGAGGTCGTCATCAGCAGGTCGCGCACGCTGTCGCCGTCGACGTCGTGCCACTGCACGTCGAACGACGGATCGACGAGCTCGAGGCGGTCCTCGGGCAGCGGCAGCGCGCGCTCCGAGACCTGCATGACTCGCTGCGCGTCGAGCGTGCCCGTGAACACGACGCCGTTGCGCTGGAGGCACACGTCGAAGCGCTCGTCGCCGCCGACCACGAGCAGCGACGCGGGCGGGGTGCGCGCGGACGTGCGGACGAGCGCGCCTGCGCCACCCGGCGTGAAGCCGAGGCGCGCGCCGAGCTCGCGCATCTCGCCGCCGAGCGCTTCGCGCACCGGGTCGCGCCGGG
>JBERSB010000040.1:0-11263 GCA_041236755.1 Luminiphilus sp.
CTGGCTGCGCTTCCACCTGGGCGAGGACATCGTCCTGAAGGTCGCGGTGGTCTTCTTGGTCCTCTACGTGCTGCTGCTCTGGGGCGAGACGCTCCGGCTGCAGGGGCTCTTGACCGGTCTGCTGGAGGCGTTCAAGACGTTCGGGCGCGAGCGCGAGGCGGAAGCCCGCGGCGGCGCGCCCCGCGGCAAGGGCTCCAACAATCCCAAGGCGCGGCTCGAGGCTGCGAAGCTGCTGATCGCGGCGCTGCGCTCCGACGACCCCGAGATCGTCGCCACCAGCCACCACAACCTCGTGCGGCTCGTCGGAGAGGACCTCGGCAAGGACGCCGGGGCGTGGGAGCAGTGGTTGAAGTCGCAGTGAGGGGCGCGTCGCTGCTGTGGAGGGCGCGCGCGCCCGCGCGAGATCCCGCAAGTTGTCGAAAGTAGCCCGCGCGGCTGGCGTTCCGCTGTCCCGAGAGCGATGATGCCGCGCTCGAGGTGGTTTACGAATGATCGCATTTGGCTTACCCGGTGGTTGGGAGTGGCTCGTCATCCTGGCGGCCTTGCTGCTCCTGTTCGGCCACAGACTCCCCGGCATGGCCCGAAACCTCGGGTCCGGCATCACGCAGTTCAAGCGCGGCCTCAAGGACGGCGCCGACAGCGAGAAGTCGGGGGACAGCCAGTCGTCGGTCGACGGGTCGGCCGGAGGCGGCGGGGACTCCTCGAACGACGGAACGCCTAGGTGACCCAGACCAAGCCGCTGCACGACGTCTTCGGGCTCGTCCAAGAGCCGCTCGACCGGCTCAACCGCGAGCTGATCGAGGACCTCGCTCCGGGCCATCCGGAGATGCGCCCGCTGATCGAGCACGTCGGCGGCTTCCGGGGCAAGCAGCTGCGGCCCGTGCTGACCTTCCTCTCGGCGATGGCGATCCGCGGCGCCGAGCACAGCGGCGGCATCGGCAACGACGTGCTCACCGTCGGCAAAGTCGTCGAGCTGCTGCACACCGCGACGCTCGTGCACGACGACGTGCTCGACAGCGCGAGCGTGCGCCGGCGCATCGAGACCATCAACCACCTCAGCGGCGTCGAGACGGCCGTGCTGCTCGGCGACTACATCTACGCCAAGGCCTTCCACATGGCCGTGCAGCTGCGCGACCCGACGGCCGCGCGCTGGCTCGCCGAGACCGTGCGCGTGATCTGCCAGGGTGAGATCACGCAGATCCTGCACCGCTTCGACTACGAGTGGAGCGAGGACCGCTACTTCAAGGTGATCGCCGAGAAGACCGCGAGCCTCTACGCCGCGGCCTGCCGGCTGGGCGGCTGCTACAGCGACGAGGCCGGCGGCTGCGCCAGCGAGGGCCGCCTGCGCGCGCTCGAGGAGTACGGCCTCGAGCTCGGCATCGCGTTTCAGATCGTCGACGACTGCCTGGACCTCGACGGCGACGAGGCCGTGGTCGGCAAGTCGCTGGGCACCGACCTCAGCAAGGGCAAGATCACGCTGCCGATGCTCTACCTGCTGCGCGACAAGGGGCAGGCCGAGCGCTTCCGGGAGCTGCTCGGCACGAGCGAGGCCGAGGGCCTGCGCCGGCTGCGCGCCGAGTTCCCGCTCGAGCACGCGATCGCGTATGCGATGGAGGAGGCACAGCGCCGCATCGCCAAGGCGCAGGCCTGCCTCTCGCAGCTGCCGCCGGGCCCGGCGCGCGACGCGCTGGACAAGTGGGCGGGCGTCGTGGGCCGCCGCCGCGTCTGATTCGCGGCGGCGCGCGCGCAACGAGCCCTTGCGCGCCTCGGCGCCGCGTCGCAATTCCCCACAGCGGCAACGGTTTCGGTTGCGGAGCCCGACGCGTCGCTGGACAGTCTCTGCTCGCCCGCACGAAGCCTCGCCGCACCCACATGAAAGCCGCCGTTGCCAGTCTGCTGCTCCTTACCTTCGCTGCCTGCGGCGGCGGCGACGAGGTCGAGTTCGGGCCGCCGCGCGTCGTGCCCGCTAGCAAGCGGCCGACCCTCTGGGGGGCCTCGACCAAGGACCGGCTCGGCGTGCCCTCGATGGCGCCGGCCGCGAAGCCGGCCGCGGGCGCGGCCGGTGGCCCGAGAGGTGACACGCCCGCGGGCTGGGAGTCGCTGCCCGCCAACCCGCAGCGGTTCCGCAACGCGGTCTGGCGGGTCATCGGCGAGCCGGACACCGACTGCTACCTGACCGTAGGCGTCGGCGGCGGCGTCGAGTTCAACCTCAAGCGCTGGTACGAGCAGCAGTTCGGCAAGGACCGGACGCCTTCGGTGGAGACGCTCGCAGAGATCCCGTTCTGCGGCCGTCGCGGCCGGCTCGTCGAGCTCGAGGGCGCGATGGGCCAGAAGCAGGGCTGGGCCGCTTTGATCGCGTTTTTCTTCGAGGGGCAGCAGGTCACGTCGCTGAAATTCACCGGGCCGGCCGCCGTCGTCACCGCGCAGCGCGCGGCGTTCCTGGCGCTCGCCCGCTCGATCCGGCTGGACGGCGGCGCTGCGACCGAAGCGCCGGCCATCGAGCCGGGCCAGCCGCTGCCCGCGGACCACCAGCCGGTGTCGGTGCCTGCCCCCGAGCCCGTGTTCACCGCGGACACGCCCGACGGCTGGGCGCCCAAGCAGGGCTCCCGGCGCATGCTGCACCACACCTTCGGGAACGAGAGCGAGCTCTACGTCAGCCAGCTCGGCGGCACGCTGCGCCAGACCCTCGACATCTGGCGCTTCGAGCTGCAGCTCGAAGCGATGACCGACGCCGAGTTCGCGGCGCTGCCCAAGGCGCTGTTCCTGGGTGACGACGCGGTGCTGATGGACCTGGCCGGGGACTGGCGCGGCATGACCGGCGCCCAGATCGACAGCGCGCGCGTGGTGGTCGCCGCGCGGCAGGACGGGGACGCGATCACGTTCTGCAAGCTGGTCGGCCCCGACGCGGAGGTCGCTGCCCAGCGCGACGCGTTCGTGCGGTTCTGCGGCTCGGTGAGGCGGCGATGAGCAGCGCGTCGGTGAGCACGCCCGAAGACAGCGCGCGCCCGCTCGCCCGCGTCGGCGCCGCCGTGGTGGCCGTGCTCAGCTCGATGAAGCTGGCGGTCGTGCTGCTGGTGCTGCTCGGGCTGTTGACCTGGCTCGGCACGCTCGCGCAGATCGAGGACGGCCTCTGGAAGGCCCAGAAGGACTACTTCGAGTCGTGGTTCCTGATCGCGGACCTCGAGCTCGGGTGGTGGGGCCAGCCGCTGTTCGCCGGCGACGACGGCAAGGGCTTCGTGCTGCGCATCCCGCTGCCGGGCGCGTATCCGGTGATGGCGCTGCTGTTCGTCAACCTGCTGGTCGGCGGCATGGTCCGGCTCCGGTGGCGCGCGCGCAACGCGGGCGTCCTGATCGTGCACGTCGGCATCGCCCTGCTGCTGCTCGCCGGCTTCGTCAAGATGGAGTACTCCTACTCCGGCGGCCTGGCGCTCTACGAGAGCCCGACCGAGGGCGAAGGCGTCAGCTCGCGCCTCTACGAGGCCTCGACCTTCGTCAGCTTCCACGACTACGAGTTGGCCCTGCTGCGTGACGACGGCGACACCGTCGAAGAGCGCGTGGTCGCCGAGGCGGACCTGCTCGCAGCGGCCGACGGCACCGTGACGCTGCGCGGGGACGGGCTGCCGTTCGTCATCCAGGTGCACCACTGGATGGAGCGCTGCAGCCCGCTGCCCAAGGGGCCGATGGTGCGCACCACCTCGCCGGTCCTCGACGACGGCGACGGCGGGCCCGGCGTCTTCCTCCGCCGCGAGAAGCCGCTGCCCGAGCGCGGCCAGAACACCGCGGGCTGCTACGTGACGGTGCTCACGAACAACCAGCAGCGCTTCGACGGCATCGTCTACGGCGCGGAGATGCGGCCGTTCGAGAAGCGCCGGGTGCCGTTCACGTTCGAGGTCGAGGGCCAGAAATGGGGCCTCGACCTGCGTCGCGTCGTCTACGACCTGCCGTTCACGGTGCGCCTCAAGCGCTTCGTCAAGCGCGACCACCCGGGCACGCTGACCGCCGCGGACTACCGCAGCTTCGTGACCATCCCCGAGGAGGAGGACCGCGAGGCGCAGATCTACATGAACAACCCGCTGCGCAAGGACGGCTTCGTCGTCTACCAGACCAGCTGGGGGCCGCAGAACGGCGGCCGGCCGGCGGGCGGGCCTCCGTGGTACTCGGTGTTCGAGATCGCGGAGAACCCGTCGGACAAGTGGCCCGAGTATGCGTGCTGGGTCATCGCGATCGGCCTGGTCCTGCACTTCGTGCTGAAGCTCAGCCGGTTCCTCAACTCTTCGACGCGCCGTACACTGTCCGAGGCATGACGCCCCAACCGCACATGGTCCGCTCCAACCTGCTGTTGACGCTGCTCGCGGCAGCCTTCGTCGCGCTGTCCTCGGCCTGCAGCCGCGCCGTGCCGCGGGTGGAGGGCGCGCTCGAGCGCACCACGCCCTGGAGCGAGGAGCTCGTCGAACAGGTCGCGTCCACGCCGGTGCAGGCCAACGGCCGGGTCAAGCCGCTCTCGGTGCTCGCGGCGTTCACGCTCTACGACGTGCACGGCCGGCGCGACCTCAAGTACTCCTTCACCGCGGCGGACGGCGCGCAGCAGAAGGTCACGCTCGAGCCCACGGAGTGGCTGCTCGACGTCTGGTGCTACCCGAAGCAGGCGTCGCGCTACCCGCTGTTCCGCGTCGAGAACACCAGCGTGATGGACGCGCTCGGGTTCGCCAACGACGGCCAGCGGCAGGACTTCGAGTACCTCAGCTACGGGCAGGTCTACGACGTCGTCGACACGCTCCAGGACCTCGCGCGCAAGTACAGCCGCATCGAGCAGCGCGATCGCAGCGCCGTGCAAGAGCACCTGATCCAGCTGTGGAGCCGCTTTCTGAAGTACGACCGGCTGCAGCGTCAGCTCGGCGCGCTGCACTACTCGGTGCCGGTCCGCGAGCCCGAGGTGCAGCAGGCGTTCGGCGCCGAGCAAGTCGACCTCGGCAAGCTCGTCGCCAACATCGACGCGTTCCAGCGGCTGCTGTCCGCGCAGGACGCCGAGATGTCCAAGGCGCCCAAGGGGCTGCTGGACATCGCAGAGTTCGTCGGCAAGGCGATCACCAACGACGAGGACGGCGTCGGGCTGGTCGCGCCCCAGTGGCTGGAGGCCGACATCGCCGACACAGAGGTGCTGAAGAAGGCCCGCGACGCGTGGAGTGAGACCTGGAGGCCGCTGGGCGAGAGCCTCGAAGACGTCATCATGCACCGCACGCCTGCCGAGGCGGGTGTGCTGATCGGCCTGCAGCGCGCCGTGTCGGCCGACAACCTCCAGCAGAAGGAGGAGGCGCTGCTGGCGTACCGCGAGGCGACGGTCGCTGCGGCCTCCGCGCACGCGCAGCGGGCTCTGGAGCTCGGCCTCACGTCGGAGTTCGACCAGGACAAGGTGCAGCTGGAGACGGACTACTACCGCTCTGCATGGCACTACCAGTCGATCCACTGGTTCCTGTTCGGCTTCGTGCTCGCCGCCGGCTGCTGGCTGGTGCCGCGCAGCAGGCTGCTCTGGGCTGCGAGCCTGGGCGTCACGGTGCTGGCGCTCGGGATGCTCAGCTACGACGTCGTGCTCCGCTGCCTGATCACCGAGCGGCCGCCGATCAAGAACCTCTACGACACGTTCCTGTTCATCGCGGCGGTCGGCGTGCTGCTGGCGGTCATCGCCGAGCTGATGCTGCCGCGCAGGATCGCGCTCGCGGCAGCGCCCTTCCTCGGCGCGCTGCTCGTGATGTTCGCGCGCATGTTCGAGGTCGCCGACGGCAGCGACACGATGGACCCGCTGGTCGCGGTGCTCGACAGCAACTTCTGGCTGGCGACCCACGTGACCACGATCAACATCGGCTACGCGGCCGGCCTGGTCGCAGCGCTGCTCGCCAACGTCTGGATCCTGATGCGCGTGCTGCGGATCAGCCACCCCGACGACGCGCCGATGAAGGCGCTGATCCGGATGACCTACGGGGTCACCTGCTTCGGGCTGACGTTCGCGGTGGTCGGCACGATCCTCGGCGGCGTCTGGGCCAACGACTCGTGGGGGCGCTTCTGGGGGTGGGATCCCAAGGAGAACGGCGCGCTGATGATCTGCCTTGCGCAAATCGCGCTGCTGCACGCGCGCTTCAGCGGGCTGGTGCGCGACTTCGGCTTCGTCGCCTGGTCGGCGATCACGGGCGCGGTGGTGGTGTTCTCGTGGTTCCACGTGAACCTGCTCGGCATAGGCCTGCACAGCTACGGGTTCTCGTCCGGGCTGCGCGACGCGGTCTGGACGAGCTACGTCGTGCAGGCGGGCTTCGTCGCGATCGGCGCTGCCGACGTGGTGCTGCGGCCCAAGCCCGCGCGCGCCGCCAAGGCCGCGGCTGCTACGGCCGTAGCCTGACGGCCCGACCTCGGGCGACCGGGTTCAGGGTCGCGCCACCGGCGCGCCGCCCTTCCGGCTCGGGACCTGCGCCTCGCACGCGCCCAGGTGGTCGCGCAACAGCGCGCGGAGCCGCGCCACTTCGTCCGGGCGTCGCTCGGCGAGGTCGTCGCGTTCGCCCGGGTCCTGCTCGACGTCGTAGAGCTCCGCGGCGCCGCGGTCGTAGAACCAGATCAGCTTGAGGTCGCCGTCGCGGACCGCGCTGAACGGCTCGATGCCGGGGCCGGTCGCGCCCCAGTAGTGGGGGCTGTGGAAGAACAGCGGGTGGCCCGCCTGGCCCCGGCCGCGCAGCGCCTGAGCGAAGCTCGAGCCGTCGGGGCACGTCGACGGCAGGCCGACGAGGTCGCAGAGCGTCGGCATCACGTCCTCGAGCTGCACCGGCAGCCGCTCGGTCGCGTCGGCCGCGATCCGACCGGGCCAGCGCACCGCCATCGGCACGCGGATGCCGCCTTCGTAGGCGGAGCCCTTGCCGCTGCGCAGCGGCGCGTTGTGCGTGTGCTTCTCGCCGGCGCGCGCGTGCGCGCTCAGGCCGCCGTTGTCGCTCGCGAACATCACGATGGTGTCTTCGCGCAGCCCCGCCTGATCGAGCCAGTTGAGCACGCGGCCCAGCGAGCGGTCCATGCCCTCGATCAGCGCCGCGTAGCGCGCCTCGGACTCGGGCAGCCCTGCCTCGCGGTAGGCGTCGACGAACCGCGCGTCGGGGTCGAGCGGCGTGTGGATCGCGTAGTGCGCGAGGTACAGGAAGAACGGCTGCTGCGCGCGGTGCGCGTCTGCGGCGGCGCGGATCGCTTCCTCGGTCAGCGCCTCGGTCAGGAACCAGTCGGTGCCGTGGTAGCGCTCGAGGCCGGGCACCTGCCACGTCGTGTCCTTGGGGTTGCGCAAGAAACGCTTGGACGCGAGGTAGCTCGACGGCGCGCCGGCGGCGTGGCCGGCGACGTTGACGTCGAAGCCGAGGTTGCGCGGGTCCGCGCCCGGCGTGCCGATCGCACCGAAGTGCGCCTTGCCGACCATGATCGTCTGGTAGCCGGCGCCGTCGAGCCGCTGCGCGAGCGTCTCGGCGCAGTAGGCATCCGGGGTGGCCGCGTCGTTGCTCAAGCCGGCGCGGTTCCAAGCGGGCCGCAGCAGGTCCTTGCGCTGTGGGTCCGTCCAGCGGTCGGCGCGCAGCGTCCAGTGGCTCACCCGGTGCCGCGCGACCGCGGCCCCTGTCATCAGGCTGACGCGCGACGGCGTGCAGACCGGATGCGCATACGCGTTGGTCAGCTTGGTGCCCTCGCGGCACAGCCGCTCCATGTTGGGCGTCCGGTAGCGTTCGTTGAAGCGCGTGCGCTCCCGCCAGAACGGCTCGCCGACGTCCTGCCAGCCGAGGTCGTCGACGAAGAACACGACGACGTTCGGTCGGCTCGGTGGCTCCTGCGCGCGGTCGACAGCGAGCGGGAGCTGGCAGCCCGCGAAGAGCATCGCGGCCCCGGCGAGCGCGAGCGTCGCAGGCGGCGTCACCGTCACACCTCGGCGCCCGCGGCGCGCAGGGTGTTGCGGAGCAGCATCGCGACGGTCACGGGACCGACGCCGCCCGGCACAGGCGTCAGGAAGCCCGCGACCTCGCTGGCGGACGCGAAGTCGACGTCCCCGACGATCTTGCCGTCGGGGCCCTGGTTGATGCCCACGTCGACGACGATCGCGCCGGGCTTGAGCATGTCACCGTGGACCAGGCCGGCCTTGCCCACGGCCCCGACGACGATGTCGGCGCGCCTAGTGTGCTCGACGAGGTTGCGCGTGCCGATGTGGCACACGGTCACCGTCGACAGGTGGTGGAGGAGCAGCACCGCGATCGGCTTGCCGACGATCTCGCTGTGGCCCACGACGACGGTCTCGGCGCCGCGCAGGTCCATGCCGGTCTCGATGATCAGCTGCTGCGCTGCCGCGGCGGTGCAGGGCGGCAGCAGCGGCTCCTTGTAGAGGATGGCCCCCATGTTCTGCGGGTGCATGCCCTCGACGTCCTTTTCGGGCGCGATCGCCATCTGCACGGCGCGCGGGTCGATCCCATGGGGCAGCGGGCGCTGGACCAGCATCCCGGACACGTCGGGGCGCGCGTTCAGCTCCGCGATCCGTGCGAGCAGCTCCTCCTCACGGGTCTCGACCGGCAGGTTGACCACCTCCATGTCGACGCCGACCTCGGCGGCGGCGCGCTGCTGGTTGCGCACGTAGACGGCGGCGGCGGGGTTCTGGCCGACCTCCAGGGAGATCAGGCGGACTGCGCGATCGCCCATGGCGTCGCGGGCCTCGCGCAGGCGCAGGCGGGTGCGCTGGGCGATCTTGCGGCCGTCGAGGAGTTGGGCGGGCACTTGCTACGTCTCCGATTGGGGTTCTGCCGATGAGACTAGCGGACGTGCGCCCCGCACCCAACGCCGAGACATGAGCTACGACGCCCCGCGTTTCCCGAGCCTCACGCCCGCGATCAAGCACCTGCTGATCGCGAACGCGATCGTGTTCGCCGCCAACGCGCTGCTGGTCGGCCGGCTCAGCTCGCACGTGGGCGGCGGCGGGCACTGGTTCGCGTTCTCGTGGGGGCTGGCGCTCGACGGCTACGGGCTCGGCCTGCTGCGTCTGGTGACCTACCAGTTCACGCACAGTTTCGCCGACGCGTGGCACTTCTTGGGCAACATGATCGTGCTCTACTTCATGGGCACGATGGCCGAGCCGCGGCTCGGCTACCGCGGCACGATCAAGCTCTACCTGTTCGGCGGCCTCGCGGGCGCGCTGCTGCACCTGACGCTCGCGGCGATCCAGGGCTACGCCGACGTGCCCTTGATCGGCGCCAGCGGCGCCTGCTACGCGTTCCTCGTCTACGCGGCGTGCCGGATGCCGAACGCGATGGTGTTCAACCTGTTCCCGCTGTGGATCTTCGCGGCGGTGCTGGTGTTCATCGGCGCGTACTCGATGTTCGTCGAGTTCGCGACCGGCTACGGCTCGGGCGTGGCGCACAGCGCGCACCTCGGCGGCGCGGGCCTGGGCTTCTTGGCCTTCCGCATGGGGTGGTTCGTCGACTGGGCCGACCACGCCGGCGTCGAGCGGCGCGGCCTCTTGGCGTCGATGCTCGCCGGCTACCAGCAGCAGAAGGCGCGCGCGCGGAGCCAGGCGCAGCAGAAGAACGAGCAGCAGCTCGACGACATCCTCGCCAAGGTGAAGCAGCACGGCATCGGGTCGCTCTTGCCCCACGAGCGTCGGTTCCTGGAGCGGGTGAGCAAGCAGAAGCAGGACTGAGCAGGCGCGCGTGCTTGTCGGTTCGGCTTCGTAACGTCCCCCGGCCCTGCTCTGCGCTGCCGTGGTCTGCGCGGGCGGTCGTGCCCAGTCTGAAGGTGCACCGCGCAGCGGGTCGTCGCTAGGATGGGGTGCGAACCCCGCCACGCAAACGATGCGCGACACGACCAGACTCGTTCTCTCTCTCCTCCTGCTGTGGACCGCCGCGCTGCCGGCCCAGGAGCTCTCCAACGACGAGTTCCTGAAGACCTGGAAGCAGGGCATGGACCTCGAGGACGAGAAGATCATGGACCGCGCCGTCAAGCGCGGCTCGCGGCACGTGATCCTCTACTTCGAGGCGCTGTCGTTCCAGGCACGCAACGGCACCGACGCCGCTGCCGAGCTGCAGTGCGAGCTGCTGACCGCAGCGTGGAAGCGCGTGTTCCCGGACACCTCGACGCTCGAGAAGGTCGCGCGCTGGACGGACGGCGCGACCGACCAGATCTACACCAAGTTGCAGACCATCCGCAGCAACTCGGGGCGGCTCTGGAACGACTACTCCTCGTCGGTCGCCACGGGCAACATCAAGAAGGACTACCTGTCCTGCATCGAGGACTACCAGAAGCTCGCGCGCGCAGCGGAGAGCATCGGCCACTACTACGAGGCGAGCGAACTCTGGGGGCTCGCCAGCGTGATCGGCAGCAAGATGCCCGAGAAGTCGATCGAGGATCGCGAGGCCGTGGTGTTCGCGATCGAGCAGCAGCTGCTCAACCGGGACAACTGGGGCTACACGTTCGACGACCACTACGCGCGCAACAAGGGCTTCGTCGAGTCAGAGGTCGCCGCGATCAAGGAGGACAAGGCCAAGGCCGACAAGCGCAAGAGCGAGGGATACGACGCCGGCGCCAAGGGCGTCGAGTCGCTGGTGATGCCCAACGTGCCGGCCAAGAAGTTCGACCTGAAGTTCGCGCCGCTCAAGGACTGGAGCAAGGAGCTCGACTTCGGGCCGCGCGGCGGACCGGTGCCGCCGTTCTGGTGGCTCGACGCGCTCGAGAGCGAGGGCTCCAGCCGGAAGATGGGCTGGTTCACGACCCAGCCGATGTATTTGATCCGGCGCAGCGCGAGCAAGTTCGCGGTGCACTGGTCCCCGGACGACGAGAAGGACGCCGTCGAGATCAAGGCTGGCTCGCGCGCCAAGCCGACGACCTTCTACCTCGACCCCGACAAGAAGCGCCCGTACTCGATGTTCTTCTGGGTCGGCACCGACCAGGAGTCCACCGGCGTCACCAAGCTGAACTACGCGCCGACGTCCAAGTTCGTCAACGTCTACTACCGGAGCGCGTCGAGCTGGGAGACGCAGATCGACAAGGAGTCGATCGTCTACTACGACGACGACGCCTCGGGGGCGCCCGGCAACGGCGAGCCCTTCAAGGGCGAGCTGCGCTCGCACCTCGTCGGGGATCCCAACGGCGAAGGCATCATCGTGCCGCTGCTCGACTCCATGAAGATCGGCAAGCAGCCGCGCGTGCCGTTCTCCAACTTCGTCAAGCTCGCGTCGGGCTGGCACTACCAGGAGATCGCAACAGGCGCCGACGTCGC
>JBERSB010000041.1:0-3846 GCA_041236755.1 Luminiphilus sp.
ATCGGCAGGACCGGCCGCTTGACGGCCGTCGCCAGCGCCTGTGCGCGCGCGCGGCAGTCGTCGTCCTCGACCTTGGTCGCCACCACGAGCGTCGGCCGGCGCCCCATCTCGACGGAGTAGCTCTGGACCTCGTCGCGCAGCATGCGGTAGGCCTGCTCGGGCTCGTCGAGCGGCACGGCGCTGCAGTCCACGAGGTGCAGCAGCAGCCGCGTGCGCTCGATGTGCTTGAGGAACTTGTCGCCGAGGCCCTTGCCCTCGCTCGCACCCTCGATCAGGCCCGGGATGTCGGCGACGACGAACGTGCCCTCCCCTTCTCCCTGGGCGATCCCGAGCATCGGCTCGAGCGTCGTGAACGGGTAGTCGGCGATCTTCGGCCGCGCCTTGGTGATCGTCGACAGGAGCGTCGACTTGCCGGCGTTGGGCAGCCCGAGCAGGCCGACGTCGGCGATCAGCTTGAGGCTGAGCCGGATGCGCCGCTCCTCGCCGGCCCGCCCGCGCTCGAACTGGCGCGGCGTGCGGTTGGTCGAGCTCGCGAAGTGCACGTTGCCGCGGCCGCCGAAGCCGCCGCGCGCGATGACCCACGGCCGCTCGGCGGTGTCGAGGTCCTGCAGGACGTTGCCCCGCTCGGCGTCGAGCACCTGCGTGCCGACCGGGACCTCGATGACGAGGTCCTGCGCGCTCTTGCCGAAGCACTCCTTGGGGCCACCCTGCATGCCGTTGTCGGCCGCGAAGACGCCGCGGCCGGTCAGGTGGTAGAGCGTGTTGACGTGCGTCGAAGGGAGCAGCACGACGTCCCCTCCGTTGCCGCCGTCGCCGCCGTCGGGGCCACCCTTGATCGTGTTCTTGTCGCGCAGGAACGACAGACAGCCGTCGCCGCCCTTGCCGGCGCGCACGGTGATCTGGAGCTCGTCGACGAACATGTCGGTCTACCGGTCGGGGATCGCCGAGACCGTCCGTGGGCCGCGCGAGCACGCGCGGCGGCGCCAGCGGCCCCGCTCGCGGCGGAACCGGGCGCTAGCTCGCGGCGGCGTCGACGTGGACGCGGCGGTTGGATTGGAAGCGCACGACGCCGTCGGCGACCGCGAACAGCGAGTCGTCGTTGGCGCGGCGCACGTTGCGGCCCGGGTGGAACTTCGTGCCGCACTGGCGAACGATGATCGAGCCGGCCGTGACGGTCTGGCCGCCGTACGCCTTGATCCCGCGGTGCTGCGGGTTCGAGTCGCGGCCGTTCGAGGTCGAGACCTGTCCCTTCTTGTGTGCCATGGCGTGTGGTCTCTGTCTGACTGGTGGTCGCTGTCTGGCGGACGGCCGCTGTCTGGCTGACTGCTGGTCTGGCCGACTGCTGGTCTGGCGGACTGCCGGGTCTAGCTGGTGAGTATTGGGTCTAGCTGGTGAGTAGTAGTAGAGGTATCGAGATCAGCCGTTGATCGACTCGATCTGGATCATCGTGTACTGCGCGCGGAAGCCCGTGCGCTTGCGGAAGTTCTTCCGGCGGCGGAACTTTCCGATGATCACCTTCGGGCCCTTGACGTTCTTGATCACCTTGGCGGTGACGCTGGCGCCGTCCACGAACGGGGTGCCGACCTTGCCGGCGCTGTCTCCCTCGCCGCCGACCGCGCAGACCTTGTCGAAGGTCAGGGTGTCCCCCTCGTTCGCGTCGCCGCGCAGGTGGATCTTGATCTTGTCACCCTGGGCGACTCGGTACTGCTGGTTGCGATCGTCGAGGACGGCGTACATTGGGCTCGGTCTGGGTTAGGAGGGCGGAGGAGCGTAGCGAAGCCCGGCCGGGAGTCAAGGGTTGTCGGCCCCACACCACCCCCGCCGCCGACGGCGCGGCGACCCCGACGGCCGGCGACCATCGGGGCCTGCGGGCGGGCAGCTGGGCCCGGGGGCCTCAGGCCTTCACGCCCAGGCCCGCGGGGATGGCGATCCGCGCCTCCTGGCCGTCGCCGGTCAGGAAGCGGTAGTGCACCACGTCGATCGGGTAGCTCTGCTCAGGCCGGAACACGACGCTCTTGCCGACGGCGTCCTCGAGGTCGAGCACGGCCCGCCGCTTGTAGTTGACGAGGTAGTCCGCGACCGCGGGGGCGACGAACACCTGCAGCATCGAGTAGCCCTTGAGGTGCACCAGCGCCCGCACCTCGCGCAGCACCGACAGCGCCTTGGACTGCACCGTGCGCGACCAGCCGGCACCCTTGCAGTGCGGGCACTGCATGAACACGGTCCGCTTGAGGCCCGGCCCGACCCGCTGGCGGGTGATCTCCATCATGCCGAACGGCGAGATCCGGCCGACCTTGATGCGCGCGCGGTCGCCGCGCAGCGCGTCGATCATCTTGCGCTCGACGCCGCGACGGTGCTTCTCGTGCGACATGTCGATGAAGTCGATGATGATCAGGCCGCCGAGGTCGCGCAGTCTCAGCTGCCGCACGATCTCGGGGATCGCCTCGAGGTTGGTGCGGTAGGCGGTCTCGTCGCTGCCCTGCCCGCCGGCCTTGTACTTGCCGGAGTTGACGTCGATGGCGACCAGCGCCTCGGCCTGGTCGATCACGATCGAGGCGCCGTTCGACAGTTCGACCTGCGGCTCGTAGAGCGCCTCGACGTCCTTCTCGATGCCGAACGAGTGGAACAACGGCGTGGTCACGGCGTGCTGCTTGATGCGCTCGGCCATCACCGGCATCAGCTTCTCCGCGAAGTCGCGGATGCGCATGAAGACGTCCTCGCTGTCGACGACGACGTCGGCGATGTCGGGCGTGAACTGGTCGCGCATCGCCTTCAGGACGAGGTCGGACTCCTGGTAGAGCAGCGCCGGCGCCTTGGTGACGCGCAGCCGCTGGGCGACCAGCTCCCAGATCTTGTTCAGGTAGTCGCGGTCGCGCTGGATGTCCTCGAGGCTCTTGTTGATCCCGGCGGTGCGCACGATGAAGCCGATGCCGCCGCTGCCGGTCTCGTCGAGTTCACGCACGATGCGCTTGAGGCGCCGGCGCTCCTTGCCGTCCTCGATCTTCCGGCTGACGCCGCACTTCGGCAGGCTCGGCATGAGCACGAGCGAGCGCCCGGGCAGCGACACGTAGGTCGTGAGCGTCGGCCCCTTGTTGCCGATGCCCTCCTTGGTGACCTGCACGACGACCTCTTGGCCCTTCTTGAGCAGCTGGTCGATGGTCGGTCGGTTGGCGCGCGACGAGCGGCGCTCCTGGCCGCCGCGCTCCTTGCCGCCGCGGCGCGAGCGCTTCTTGCGGGGCGCCTCGCGGGCTTCGGGCGCGGCGTCGCCGTCGCCCTCGCCCCCGTCCTCGGTCGCGGTGACCTCGGCCGCCTGGGCATCGCCGGCCTCGGCTTCGGCGGCCGCCTCGCCGCCGGCGGCGTCTCTGCCGTCCGTGCCCGCCGCCTTGCGGCGCGACCGCGAACGGCGCGAGCGCTTCTTGCGCGCAGGGGCCTCGCCGTCCGCGGCCTCCGCCTGGTCCGCCTGGGCCCCGGCTTCGCCTTCGGAGTCGTCGGCGGCCGCCATCTCCAGCGGTCGCTCGTCGTCGAGGCCGTGGCCGAAGCCTCCCGAAGCGCCGTCGTCGGCGGCGTCACGCTCGTCGGCGTCCCTCTCATGGGCGTCGGATCCGGCGTCCTCGACCTCGACCGAGTCGACCGGCTCCACGTCGGTGGGGTCGTCGCCGTCGGCGTCACCGTCGGCATCTGCAGCAGGATCGCGATCGGCCTCCGCGCTCTCTTCGGCGGACGCATCGACCTGTTCGGCGTCCACGTCTGCCGTTTCGACGCCTTCCGTCTCGACGCCTTCCGTCTCGACGCCTTCCGTCTCGACGCCTTCCGTCTCGACGTCTTCCGTCTCGACGTCTTCCGTCT
>JBERSB010000042.1:0-23015 GCA_041236755.1 Luminiphilus sp.
ATGCTTTAATCAATTCAATTCCAGCCAGTCCATCTTCAGATTCAGAAACTTGATAATCCTTATTTTCTTCCGTTAAGATTTTTACCAAAACACGGCGGATTGCTTCTTCGTCTTCTATTATTAATACGCGACCGTCACGGTCTCGAGGTTGGCGCCGTTCACCGTGTTCGGGAAGCCCGGCTGCGGCGCGTCCAGCTCGACGAGCGTCGGCCGCGCCGGCGCGACCGTGTCGAAGACGCTGAACGGCACCGCACCGTTGAACTCGAGGTTGCCGTCCGTGCCGAAGGTGATCCCTTCGGCCACCGTCAGCTCGTAGCGCTGCGCGCTCGCGAGCGGGGCATCGGGAGTCACCCGCACGACGCGCGGGTCCAGCACGCCGAGCGTGCTGAGCGGCGTCTCGAGCGAGACGTCGACAAGGGCGCCGCCCGCCTCGGCGACGGAGAGGTTCGCGGGCGTCAACGTGGCGGCGTTGGCGGGCTTGTCGAAGACGACGAACACGTCGTTCTCGCGCGGGTGGTCGTCGGCGTTGTCGCGCGGGAAGACCGCCAGCACGGCGCCGTCGACGATCGCCTCTCCCTGGTTGACCTGGAATTCGGCGAGCACCTCCTCTGCGCCGTCGACGTCGAACCGCACGCCGTCGACGTCGCGGCCGTCCTCGAACAGCACGACCTCGTAGATCGGCACCCCCTGGTTGGGCAGGCCGTTGATCGGGCGGATGACCAGCAGCTTGCCGCCGGCGAGAAGGTCGTACTGGGCCGGCAGGAGCTGCGGCGCGCCCTGCACGCGGACGCCGATGCGGCCGTCGATGCCGTTCGGGGACGTCGGCAGCAGCGAGGCCTCGTTGACGCTCTCGCTGAACTCGACCACGACCGGCACGGTCGTCGGCCACCCGGAGCCCTCGGGGTAGACCGCGCGCACCAGCGGTCGCCCGTCCCGCACGTCGCCGCCGACCGGCACGACCTGGATCGCGGACTCGCCCGTCTCGTTTCCCGGTCCGTTGGGGTCGAGGTTGCGGTCGAAGGCGCGGCCGACGTTGTCGCAGCCGGCGAGGGCGAGGGACAGGCCGAGGAGGAGCAGCTGGCGATGGCGCGGCATGGAGTTGGGCGGACTCGGAGCCCGCAAGGGACGCCGAAGCCACGCGCATTATTCCCGCGGAGCGCGGCGGCAACCAGACTCGGGTGCCGAACCGCAGCGAACCGTCCGCCCTACGGCGCGGACGACTCGGCAGACGGACCGCCGGCCGCCGCCGGCTTGCGCGGCCAGAACAGGATCAGCAGCGCGCCCACGACCATCGCGAGCGTCAGCGTCTGCCCCATGGTCATGCCGAACAGCACGGTGCCGTCGTTGCCGCCCTCGTAGAACTGGTCGTCCGGCTTGCGCACGTACTCGAGCGAGAAGCGCGCCACGGCGTATCCCAGCAGGAACAGCGCCGCGTAGCGCCCGGTCTGCAGCGGCCGGCGCCGGGTCAGCGTGTAGACCGCCCACAGCAGGAGCCCGACCAAGAGCCCCTCGCACAGGCCCTCGTAGAGCTGCGACGGATGGCGGAACGGCACGACGTGCTCCATGCCGCCGCCTTCGGCGGGCATCATGCGCGCCTGCACCGCCTCCCAGTCCAGGCGAGGCTCGACCTGCTGCCAGTCGATGCCGTCGCTGAGCCGGTCGCGGACGTCTGCGAACTCCTGCTTGCCGCACGCGACCTGGATGCACAGCTCGCGGTCACGCATCGACATCCCGCCGTGCAGGCCGAGCTGCCGCAGCGCCTGGGGGTCGGTCGGGAACTGCATCGCCCCCCACGTGTCCGGCTCGGTCGCGCGGCCGTAGAGCTCGCCGTTGATGAAGTTCGCGAAGCGCACCGCGAAGATGCCGGGGCACACGCCGAGCGCGGCGACGTCCGCCGTCCGGGCCCAGCCCAGCTTGTAGCGCCGACAGAAGAGCCACATCGCGACGCAGACGCCGGCGAGGCCGCCGTGGAACGCCAGCCCGCCCTTCCACACCTGGACGAACTCGAGCGGGTTGAGCAGCGACTGGTCGTAGAACAGCGCGTAGCCGGTGCGGCCGCCGAGCATGACGCCGAACACGCAGTAGAAGATCAGGTCCGGCGCCTGCTCCGGCGTGACCGGGAAGAAGCCCCGGCGCGCGAGCCGCACGAACACCTGCTGCGCTGCCAGGAAGCCGACGACGTACATCAGGCCGTACCAGCGGATGTCGATCGGCAGGAACGGGATGTCCCAGAGCACCGGATCCCAGGCGGGGAACTCCATCGTCAGCACCCTAGCCAACCACCGCGACCAAGTCGCGCCGGGAACCGACGCATTTCGGCAGCGATGCGGCTATCGTCTGCGCCCCCATGTACACGTCCGAACTGCGCGATCTCCTCGGCGACCACGCGGCGCTCGCAGACGAGCTGCTCGCCGACGTCCGAGCCGACCGGGGCCGCCTGCCGGTCGTGTTCCCGGGCCTCCCGCGCAAGTTCGGCAAGGACCCGGTCGGCGGCGGCGTGCGCGCCTTCGGCGAGGCCCGCGTCGACCTCGACGCCTATCGGATCTGCGACCTCGCTGCGGCCTACCTCTGCACAGCGCTCGAGGCGAGCGCCGACGAGCTGGTCGACGTGTTCGCGCACGGCGACATCGAAGAGCGCGCGATGCTGCTGCGCAGCCTGAGCTTCCTGCCGCTCGGCGCGGTGACCCAGCGGCTGCTGGTCGAGGTTCTGCGCACCAACGTGGTGCTCCACCTCGAAGCGGCGATGTGCGACCACGATGTGCTCGCGCGCGCGCTCGCGGCAGGCGCGCTCGAGCGGGACACCGCCAACCGCCTGCTGCTGAAGTTCGCGTTCGTCGACATGCCGCTGGAGCGCGCGTTCGGCGCCGAGGCGCTGGCGAGCGTAGAGCTGTCGACGATGCTCCAGGACCTCGCCACGGAGCGCGAAGCAGCCGGCCGCGCGGTCTGGCGCGACACCTGGCGCATGCTCGGCAGAGCACCCTGCCCGGGTGCCCTCGCGCGCCTGATCGGCGGCCTCGAGCACGGCGACGACGGCGTCCGGCAGGCTGCGGCCGAGGGCCTGCTGCTGCTGCCCGAGCGCGGCGCCGGGATCGCCGGCTTCGCCAAGGAGCGGCTGCCGCGCGAGCCGCGCCCCGCCGTCAAAGCGCTGCTCGAGCAGCTGTCCTCCTGAGAGCTCCCACCCCTCCTCTCCCACCCCTCGTCCGAACCCCGCCCGCCACGACCGCCGCGATGCTGATCTTCGAGCCGCACATCCACATGTTCAGTCGGATCACCGACGACTACGAGAAGCTGAGCTTCGCCGGCGTGCGCGCCGTGCTGGAGCCCGCGTTCTGGCTCGGCCAGAACCGCACCTCGGTCGGCACCTTCGTCGACTACTTCGAGACGCTGATCGGCTGGGAGCGACACCGAGCGCAGCAGTTCGGCATCCACCACTTCTGCACGATGGGGCTCAACCCGCGCGAGGCCAACGACGACCGCGTCAACCAGGACGTGCTCGACATCCTGCCGCGCTACTGCGAGAAGGACTCCTGCGTCGGCATCGGCGAGATCGGCCTGGACGACCAGACCAAGACCGAGGAGAAGTTCATGTCGGCGCAGATCGAGCTGGCGCGCCAGCACGACCTGCCGGTCCTCGTGCACACGCCGCACCGCGACAAGAAGAAGGGCTTCGAGCGCTGCATCGACATCGTCAACGAGCAGAACTTCCCCTGGGAGCGGGTGCTGCTCGACCACGGCAACGAGGAGACGATCAAGATCACGCGCGACCTCGGCTGCTACTCGGGCTTCTCGATCTACCCGCACACCAAGATGGACCCGCACCGCATGGTGTCCATCGTGCTGGAGTACGGCGTCGACAACTTCGTCATCAACAGCGCCGCCGACTGGGGCGTCAGCGACCCGATGATGGTGCCGCGCACCGTCGTCAAGCTCGAGCAGGCCGGCGTGCCGCGCGAGAAGATCGAGCAGCTGGTCTGGAAGAACCCGATCACGTTCTTCGGCCAGAGCGGTCGGCTCAACGAGGAGATGCTGGCCAAGCCCGCGTCGGCCAACCTGCGCGAGACCTTCGAGGGCAACTCGGTGCTGCGCGGCCAGGACCCGGACAAGATGTGATCCGCGGACGGTCCGCGGAGCATCAGCGCAGCCCCGCCCGTCGAGGCGACGTGCACCGCTCCGCACACCGACCGCGGTTCCTGCCCGCAGCGACGCTGACGGCGCTGGCTGCCGCGTGCAGCCCCCTGCCGCGCGCGCCGGGCGGCACCGACGTCGTCGTCCACAACCCGGCAGGGAGCGCGCTCTGGCTGCACGAGGCCGTGCGCGACGGGTGGCGGCCGCCGCGCGCGCTCGGGGACGCGCGCGCGCACCGACTCCGCCTGCCCGTCGGCCGCTACGCGCTCGGCCACACGCCCGAGCGCGCGCTGGTCCCGCTCCCGGTCCTGCCGCCCGAGCTCGGCTACCGACCCACCACGCTCGAGGTCACCCTCACGGCACCGCCTGCAGGCGAAGCCGGCTGGTGCTGGATCCCGGCCGGACCGTTCGTGCTGGGCGACCGGCTCGGCGTCGGCCAGGAGGACGAGCGCCCGGTGCGCACGCCGAGCTCCGAGAGCTTCTGGCTCGCCGCGCGCGAGACCACCAACGCGCAGTACGTCGCGTTCCTGAACGCGCTCCCTGACGGGCGCGTCGACGAGGGCTGGCTCGACTTCGGCGGCAGCAAGTGCCGCGTCACCCTGGACGAGGCCTCCGCTCGCTACGTCACGGACGCGCCGGAGCTCCCAGTCGTCACGGTCAGCGCCGCCGGCGCCGAGGCCTACTGTCGCTGGCGGACGGACGTGACCGGCGCGCCGCACCGCCTGCCGTCCGAGGCCGAGTGGGAGAAGGCCGCGCGCGGGCCGGGCTCGCGCGTCTACGCCTACGGCGACACGTGCGCGACGCCGCGCGCCAACCAGGAGAGCGGCGCGCTCGCGCCGGTTGGCAGCTACGCGCCCAACGGCTTCGGCCTCTACGACATGACCGGCAACGCGTTCGAGTGGACCCAGGACGTCTACGTCAGCGGGCGCGAGGACGACCCCGACGCCGGCAAGTTCCGCGCGCTGCGCGGCGGCTCGTTCCTGCTCGACGGCATCTTCTGCCGCAACGCCATGCGCATGCGGCTGCGCCCGTCCGTGCGCGCCGACGACGTCGGTTTCCGCGTGCTGCGCGCGTCGCAGTGACGAACAGCCGATAAACTCGCAGGAATCCCGGAGGCCCCCTCGGACCTCCACGTCCTGCGCCCATGAAGCTGCTGCTCACGACCACCGTCACCCTCTGCTTCACGGCGGGCGCGATCGGCCAGATGGAGAAGCGCTGGTCCGGCCTCTTCCACCTGAGCAAATACGAGCGCGAGGCGCCGGCCGTCGGCAAGGACGCGCCGCCGCTGCCGCTCTTCGACCTCGACGGGCGCCCGCGAAGCCTCGACCTGGAGGTCGGCCGGCACGTCGTGCTGCTCGCAGGCAGCTTCACGTGACCCCCGTTCCGACGCAACGCCGCAGGTCTGCGGCGCCTCCTGAAGAAGTACGAGGGCGACGACGCCGTCAAGTTCGTCGTGGTCTACCAGCGCGAACCGCACGCGCGCCAGCTGGCGTTCCGCGACGTCGCGCAGCCCGAGACCTTCGAGGAGCGCGCAGCGCTCGCGCGGCGGATGCTCGAGGAGTTGGAGCTCGACGTCGAGGTCTGGATCGACGACCTCGGTGACCGCAGCCGCGCGACGTTCGGCGACCTGCCGAGCTGGGCGGTCGTGATCAGCAGCGGCGGCTCGATCCGGCGCAAGCTCGCCTGGCCGGACCCGGACAGCCTGCAGAAGCTCGTCGCGAACCTCCCGAAGCCCAACCAGCCGCGCACCCTGACGCCCGAACGCAGGCGAGCGAACCGCATCCGCTACAGCGTCGAGCAGGCCGACAAGCTCCTGACCGCGCCGCTCTACGAGGTGGCCTCGGGGCGCGAAACGCGGACGCACAACCGCCGCGCACACCTCGCATATCTGGTCGAGGCTGCGCCGGACCACGCGTCCCGCGACGCGTGGCTCCTCGAGCTCTGCGGTGAAGGGCCTGCCTACCAGCGCGCGTGGGCGCTCGCGCAGCGTTCGAAGGACGCCCAGCAGAACGACAGCCGCTGACGCCGGCGCCCCCTCGCCGAGTGGTAGAGTCGGGTCATGGTCTGTGCCCGCGTCCTCCTGCTCTCGCTCGCAGCGCTGCTGCCTTTCGAGACGGCGCGCGGCCAGGACCAGGTCGAGTCGCCGCGGCGCGACGCGAAGAAGGGCGACTTCGCGCGCTTCCCGCTGGGACTGCTGGGCGGCAGCGGCGAGGTGCTCGCAGGGCAGGACACGATCGAGGTCCTGGGCGTGCAGAAGGACGGCCCCGCAGCGGCGGCCGGGCTGCAGAAGGGCGACGTCATCCTGCGGATCGACGGCGCGACGCCGGCGGTGCACACCCGCAAGATCGACGACCTCGAAGGCCCGATGAAGGCGCTCGGAGACGCCGTGCTCCGACACGCGGGCCGGAGCACGCTGAAGCTGGCTGTGCGCCGCGAGGGCAAGACCGTGCGGCTGCGCGTCGCACTGCCCGACGCGCCCGACTTCTACGACGGCGTCGTTCGCGACCTCCTGCGCACCCGGCGCAAGAACGGCTCCTGGAAGGCCCGCACCGGTGAGGACGCGTCCCGCTACACGACGGCGCTCTGCGGCTTGGCGCTGCTCGGATACGGCGACCTCGCCCACCGCGACGCGCTCGCCGAGATCGCCGCCTACCTCGCCGGCCCGAAGCGGCGCGCGCACCTCGGCGAGACGCTCCTGCAGCCGGCCGGCCTGTCCAACTGGTTCCTGACGATGTCCGGGATCTACCTGTCGGAGTACGTGCTCGCGACCGGCGACGAGCAGTGGCTGCCGACGATCCAGCTGCTGTGCGACGCGCTCGCGGCGCGGCAGACCGAGCAGGGCCGCTACGGCCACGGCATCCAGGTCGGCTACGGCGGCAAGGGCCTGAACATCATCAACACGCACGCGCAGCTGCTCTGGGCGCTCGCCGAGCGCGCGGGCTGCACGCTCGACCAGCAGGCGTGGCAGCGGTCGCGGGCCGAGGTCGAGAAGTCGACCGGCAAGAACGGCGGCGTGCGCTACTGGACGCTGCAGACGGGCTACGCCGACGCGTGCGCGCGCACCGGCCAGATGGCGCTGGCGCTCTCGCTGCGGGGTGAGGCCGCGCCGCTCGCCGCGCGCATGGCAGGCTATCTCGACAAGCACAGCAACCGCATGCGCGAGGCGCACGCGACCGGGTCGATCGGGATGATCTTCGGCTCCGCCGCCCTGCGACGCATCGACGAGGCGGCGTGGCGGCGCCACGCCGACAACTGGCGCTGGTACCACGCGCTGATGCAGCAGCCGGACGGATCGGCGGGCTACGTCGGCGGCAAGCGCAACAACGGCGGCGACAGCTACCTCAACACGCAGCACATCGCCAACGCGATCGCCGGCGTGATGCTGGCGTGCGAGCGCGGCCACCTGCACATCTGCGGCAACGAAGAGCGCGGCTGGCTCGCGCGCCGCACGCCGCTGTCGGCGCTCGAGGTCCCCGACGGCGAACGCCCGCAACGCTGGGCGGCCGCGATGCGGGACGTCGCCAAGCTCGACGCGAAGGCGTCGACGCCGCCGGGCGCCGCGGTGTTCGTCGGCAGCTCCAGCATCCGCCTGTGGGAGACGCTCGCAGACGACATGGCGCCGGTCCCGGTGGTGCAGCGAGGCTTCGGCGGCTCGCGGCTGTTCGACGCTTCGTACTGGTGCGAGCAGCTGCTCGCGCCGCACGCGTCGCCGTCCTGCGTGGTCGTGTTCTCGGGCACCAACGACATCGCCGGCAGCCGGCCCAAGTCCGCGGAGCGCGTGCACGCGCTCTTCCTGCAGCTCGTCGAGCGCATCGGCGCCCTGCACCCGGGCGTGCCGATCTGCTACGTCGCGATCACGCCGACCGGCTCGCGCGCGGCGCACCGGGCGATCGTCGACGAGGCCAACGCGCGCGTCCGCGCGACCTGCGCCGCCGCGCCCGGCCTCGAGTTCGTCGATCCAGTGCCTGGCCTCCTCGACGCGCAGGGCGAACCCGACCCGCGGTTCTTCCGCGCCGACCGGCTACACCTCAACGCGGACGGCTACGCGGTCTGGACCGCGCACATCCGCCCGGTCGTCGAACGCCTGCACCGGCGCGCCGGGCTCGGCCGCGTGAGGTGAGCCCGACCTGGCCGCGCGCGCGGCCGGTCCCCACGGGTGCAACCGCCCCGACCAGCCGCTAGCCTGTTCGCCCGCCAATGCCGGACCTGACCCACGAGATCCAGCGCCGCCGCACGTTTGCGATCATCTCGCACCCGGACGCCGGCAAGACCACGCTCACAGAGAAGCTGCTGCTCTACGGTGGTGCGATCCGCGAGGCAGGGTCGGTAAAGGCGCGCCGCGGCGGCCAGAGCGCGACGTCGGACTGGATGGACATCGAGAAGAAGCGCGGCATCTCGATCACCTCGTCGGCGCTGCAGTTCGAATACGAGGGCTTCTGCGTCAACCTGCTCGACACGCCGGGGCACCAGGACTTCTCCGAGGACACCTACCGCACGCTGGTCGCAGCCGACGCGGCGCTGATGCTGATCGACGGCGCCAAGGGCGTCGAGCCGCAGACCATCAAGCTGTTCAAGGTCTGCAAGGACCGCGGCATCCCGATCGTCACCGTCGTCAACAAGATGGACCGGCCGGCGCGCGCGCCGCTGGACCTGATGGACGAGGTCGAGAAGACGCTCGGCATCACGATCACGCCGGCGTCGTGGCCGATCGGTTCGGGCGACTCGTTCCGCGGCGTCTACTCGTTGCGCGACAAGGAGGTCCTGCTGTTCGAGAAGACCGCGCACAACGCGACGCAGGCCGCGGTGCAGACCACCGGCCCCGAGGACCCGCAGCTGCGCGAGGCGCTCGGCGAGCGCGCACACGACCAGCTCATCGAGGACCTGATGATGGTCGAGGAGTGTGTGCAGCCGTTCGACCTGAACGCGTTCCTCAAGCAGGAGATCTCGCCGATGTTCTTCTGCTCGGCGCTGGTCAACTTCGGCGTCGAGACGATCCTCAAGCACTTCATCGACATGGCGCCGCAGCCCGGACCGCTGCCGACGCTGGACGGCGAGATCCCGCCCGACGAGCCGTTCTTCAGCGGCTTCGTCTACAAGGTCGCCGCCAACATGGACAAGATGCACCGCGACCGGATCGCGTTCCTGCGCGTCACTTCGGGGCGCTTCGAGCGCGGCATGTCGGCCAAGCACCTGCGCATGGGCCGCGACGTGCGCCTGTCGCACCCCCACCGGTTCTTCGGCCAGGAGCGGGTCTCGATCGACGAGGCCTACCCCGGCGACGTGATCGGGCTGATCAACCCCGGCATGTTCCGCGTCGGCGACGCGCTCAGCAGCGGCAGGACCTTCGAGGTGCGGAACTTCCCGCGCTTCGCGCCCGAGATCTTCGCGCAGGTCGCGCCGCGCGAGCCGTCGATGGCCAAGGGCTTCACCAAGGGCCTGACGCAGCTCGGCGAGGAGGGCGTCGTGCAGATCTTCTGGCCGCGCTTCGGCGCGCGCGAGCCGGTGCTGGGCGCGGTCGGCGAGCTGCAGCTCGAGGTGTTCCAGACCCGCCTCGAGGTGGAGTACGGCGTGTCGCTCCGCCTCGATCGCAAGGGCTGGACCCGCGCGCGCTGGGTCAAGAACGTGACCGACGAGGTGCTCGAGATCCTGCCGATGGTCGTCAAGGACGAGGCGGACCGGTTCGTCGCGCTGTTCAACTCGGAGTTCGAGATCGACTACGCGAAGAGCCGCTACGAAGGCCTCGAGTTGCTCGAGACGCCGCCCAGCGAAGAAGACCTCGGCTGACGCCGCGCGGCCGCGCGCTACTTGCCGCCGCCGGTGCGCCGGCTCGGGCGGACCTGCCCTTCTTCCGCCTTGTCCTCGGCGCGCTGAACGGCCTGCTCGATCTGCTCCCACATGGGCGCGTGGGCCTGCACGTTCTGGAGGCGAACGCCGTGGCCGTCGACGACGAACGCATCGTCACCCAGCGCAGCGCCGACCTCGAGCGACTCGACCTCGATCTCCTGCACCACGTCTTCTCCCACCAGGTAGCGGGCGCAGAGCAGCGCGCGGTCCTTGCCGCGCACGAACGCCTCGAAGCCGTCGGGCAGCGGCAGTTCGGGGTCCTGCTCGTCGAGGCCCGCCTTGCGCGCGCCGCGCACCCAGACGCCCTTGTGGCCGGCGTGCTCGGTGCGCGCGTCCACCGCGAGGTCGAAGGTGCGCAGGACCTCGACGAGCAGGCCGCTGCCGAGCGGGGCGCGGGCGCGGGCGTCCGTCATGCCGGGCAGGTCCGAGCGCTCCAGCACCTCCCCCGCCCACTCGAGGTCGCGCACGACCCCGGGCTCGATCCGCAGGAAGACCGCGCCGAAGGCCGGGTCCTCCTCGAACAGCCGCACGCCGTCGGCCGTCTCAGCGGACTCGAGGCGGCCGCGCAGGCCGTCGCCGAAGGTGTACGACATGCTGCAGAACCGCTTCGTCGCCGCGCCCGGCTGTGTCCCTCGCAGGACACGCAGCTCGCCCGCAGTCGTCACGACGAGCCCGCCCGGCAGCTTGCCGCGCGTCTTCATGCGCAGCCGGACGCTCTTCAGGGCCTGCTCCGCCTTGACCATCGACGCTACAAGCTCACTGATTGCGCCATCTTGCGGGCGCTTGGCGGTCGCAGCAGCGGGCTCTTGGGCGGTCGACGCCGCCGCCAGCGCGGCGATGCAGAGCCCGAGGATGGCGGTGGTACGCTTCATGCTCGTGGTCGAGCATAGCGAGCGCCGCCCCTCGCCCCCACATCCGACTGTGCACGATCCCGAGCCTGCGTCATGAACCCTGGTCCGACCCTCACGCTCTTCGCCCTTCGGGCCCTTTGCGCGCTGTCGCTCGTGGTCCCGACAGCAGCCCAGGCCGTCAAGGAGCTGCGGCTCAAGGACGGCCGCGTCGTCGTCGGCGAGGTCCGCGAGAAGGGCGAGACCTACCGGGTCACCACGGCCGACGGCGACGTCACGATCGCGCGCGCAAACGTCGCGCGCGTGCGCAGCCAGAAGGAGCTGCAGGCCGCGCTCGACGCCAAGGCCGAGGGCGCGGGCGACAGCGCGTTCGCCCACCTCCAGCTGGCGCGCGTCGCCAGGGACTACGGGCTCTCGACGGAAATGTGGCGCCACCTGGACAAGGCGCTCGCGAAGCTGCCGGCAGCCGGCGCCGGCCGGCCCGACGCGGTCACCCGCCGCCTGCGCGACTTCCTCGCCGAGCTGGAGCCACAGCTGCTGCCGACCGCGGTGCGGCAGGCGACGACCGACAAGCGCGTGCGCGCCATCCTCAGGAAGTGCCAGACCCGGACGGGACCGGCCCGTTCGGCCGGCCTGCTGGAGCTGCTCGTGCGCGAGCCCAACGCCGACAAGCTGCTGCGGCAGCAGGCGCGGCGCGGCGGCAACAGCCGGCCGCGCATCGCCGCGCTGACCGCGCTGCAGCGGCGGCCGACGAGCGGCAACGACTTGTTCGTCCTGCGCACGACCGTGCTCGACCGCAACGAGGACGTGCGCGCGGCCGCGGCCGCGCGCGGCCGCCCGACCGTGCCCGACCAGCACGTGCCCCACAGGGCGCGCGGCCGCGCGCACCCGGCCGCCAAGGTGCGGACGCGCACCGCCGAGGCGCTGGGCGCGCTCCGGCACCCGGCGGCGGTCGAACTACTGGTCAGAGCCGGGCCCCACGCAGGCGCGGGCCTGGCGGCGGCAGGCGACACAGGCGCCTCGCGCGGCCACATCGCCTTCTTGAACCAGCGCTCCTACATCCGCGACTTCGACGTCGAGGTCGCGTCCGCGGCCTTCATCGCGGATCCGAAGATCGACGTGCTGCAGAGCGGCACCGTGCTCGACGTCACCGTGCTCGGCGTCACCGAGGTCCGCAAGATCGTGCACGCCTACCGCAGCGCGCTGAAGCAGCTCACCGACGACGACCCGGGCGCCGACCCGCGCGCGTGGGCCGAGTGGCGGGCGCGCCGCGCCGCGGCCCAGGCGCCCGCTGAGACCGGCAAGCGCTAGCCCGCACGAGGCGCGCCGGCGCGGCCCCCGCGTCGACGTGTGATTGCGATGGCCGCTGCGCTAGCATCTGCCGCTCGCCAGAGAGCAGCATGCAAAGCAACTCCCAGATCTGTGTCGTCGGGCTGGCCGTGATGGGCCAGAACCTCGCCCTCAACATCGCGCGCAACGGGTTCCCGGTGACGGTCTGGAACCGCACGCAGGACCGGGTGGAGTCGACGCTCGCGCGCTGCGAAGAGGGCTACCCGATGTTCGGAGCCAAGAGCCCCGAGGAGGCCTGCGCGTCGCTCGTCCGCCCCCGCAAGGTGCTGCTGCTCGTCAAGGCCGGCGCGCCGGTCGACGCCACCATCGAACAGTTCCTGCCGCACCTGCAGTCGGGCGACATGATCATCGACGCCGGCAACAGCCACCCCGACGACACCGAGCGGCGCTCGGTCGCGCTCGCGGCCAAGGGCTTCCGGTTCGTCGGCATGGGCGTGTCCGGCGGCGAGGAGGGCGCCCTGAACGGGCCGAGCATGATGCCCGGCGGCGAGCAGAGCGCCTACGACGAGCTGGCGCCGATCCTGCAGAAGTGCGCCGCCCAGGTCGACGACGGCGCGTGCGTCACGCACGTCGGCAAGGGCGCGGCCGGCCACTTCGTCAAGATGGTGCACAACGGCATCGAGTACGGCGACATGCAGCTGATCGCCGAGTGCTTCGACCTGATGAAGAACGTGCTCGGCATGAGCCACGCGCAGATGGCCGACACCTTCGCCGAGTGGAACCAGGGCTTCCTCGAGTCCTTCCTGATCGAGATCACCGAGCGCATCCTGCGCGCCCAGGACCCGGAGAGCGGGCAGCCGATGGTCGAGGTCATCCTCGACAAGGCCGGCCAGAAGGGCACCGGCAAGTGGACCAGCGAGATCGCGCTGCGCTACGGCATCCCGGTGCCGACCATGCAGGCCGCAGTCGAGGCCCGCTACCTGAGCGCGATGAAGGCGCAGCGCGTGCGCGCCAGCCAACAGCTGGCCGGCCCCGCCGCTGCCGCCGCGCCCGACAGCGACGTGCTCGACGCCATCCGCGACGCGCTCTACTGCAGCAAGATCTGCAGCTACGCGCAGGGCCTCGACCTGATCGCGACCGCCAACGCCGACAAGGACTGGGGCGTGGACCTCGGCGAGGTCGCCCGCATCTGGAAGGGCGGCTGCATCATCCGCGCGCGCTTCCTCAAGAGCATCCAGGAGGCCTACCGCAACCAGGGCAGCCTGCCCAACCTGCTGCTCGACGCGGGCCTCGGGGGCTTCCTGCAGGAGCACCAGGGCGCGTGGCGCCGCGTGGTCGCGCTCGCCGCCGAGCGCGGCGTGCCGGTGCTCGCGATGGCCGCGAGCCTGAGTTACTTCGACAGCTACCGCCGCGCGGCGCTGCCGCAGAACCTGACGCAGGCGCAGCGCGACCTGTTCGGCGCGCACACGTTCGAGCGGACCGACCGCCCCGAAGGCGAGTGGTTCCACCACGAGTGGGCGTGAGCGGCAGGCCGCCGCGCGCCGGCGCAGGGGTCGGGACGAAGACGCCGCGCGGGCGCGGCCTGCCTCAGCGGCGCCGCAGCCGCGCGGTCTGCACGCCGCCGTCCGTCCACGCGAACAGCAGCGCGTCGCCGGCCATCGCGACCTGAGGGAAGCCGTTGGAGCGGCCGGCCCCCGTCTTCGCGATCGCGCGCACGTCGCCGAGCGCGCCGTCGGAGCCGACCCTTGCGAGCAGGACCGCCCCCTGACCCGGGTCTCCGCCCGCGTCGTTGCCGAGCCAGCAGACCCATGCAGCGCCGTCGTCGTCGATCAAGACCTCGACCCGCCCGGGCGGGTTCTCGTCGTCGACGACCACGGGCGCTCCGAAGCTCTCGCCTGCGTCGTCCGAGCGCACCAGGCGCACGCTGGCCTTGCCGCCCGCGGCGGTGAAGTAGGCGACCACGACCTGCTCGCCGCGCGCAGCGACCGAAGGGCCGTTGACCGGACAGCCCGCGATCTCCCACTTCTCGGTCGCGATCTTGTGCGGCTCCGTCCAGCGGCCGTCGACGAGGCGCACGCACGAGATGTCGCGCACCTCTTCCGAGGAGCGATCGCGGTAGACCACCAGCGGCCCCTGCGAGGTGTTCGCCATCGACGTCTGGCAGCACTCGCACACGCGGGCGTCGAGCAGCGCTTCTGCCTCCAGCTCACCGCTCGCAGTCCACTCCGCGTAGCGCAGCGTCATGTCGCCACGGCCGTGGCCGTGGCCGCCCGCCATCTCCCTGCCGTCGAGCCAGGCCAGCGCGACCCTGCCGTCGCCGCGCGGCGCGAGCGAAACGAAGCCGTGCTCGGCCGCGACGCCGTCGCGGTGCGGGCGCGCGGGCTCGCTCCAGCCCTCGCCACCGTCGTCGGAGCGCGAGACCATCACGTCGTAGTCGTAGGTGCCCGCGCCGCGCATCTGGCGCCAGTGGGCCATCAGACGGCCGCCCGGCAGCGCGCGCACCGCGGGGAAGTCGGCCCAGTTGACGAACCAGTTCGTGCCCCGCGCGACCTCCTGCGGTGCCGACCAGCGATCGCCGAGCAGCTTCGCGAACAGCAGCGCGTGGCCTGCTGGGCGCGGCTCGATCCAGCTCAGGTGCACGACCCCGTCCGGTCCGACCGAGAGCTCGGGCTCGCCGCTCTTCTCACCTGCGACGCGCGGCAGCACCTCGACCTCGCCCCCAGCGCCGGCCCCCGGCTGGTAGCGGCCGTCCGGACAGCGCCGCGGCAGGCGGTATGCAGGGTCGGTGACCAGCGCGTAGATCGCGGGATCCCGCGCCTGGACCAGCGCCGCGGTGGGGAGCCGCCACTCGTGCGCGATCTCGCGGCGGCGCCACGCGGCCTCCTGGGCGCCGAGGACTGACGTGATCGCCCAGTAGAGGTACTCGGTGCACTGGCAGCCGTAGTCACAGCTCGCGTCGTCGTAGGTGAACCAGGCACCTTCGGGATACGACGCCGGCACGTCGCCGAAGCGGCCGCCGCGCGCGCGGTCGAGGCAGTCGGCGAGGACCGTGCCCTCGCGCTCACCGAACACCTCGGGGTAGACGCGCGCGTAGCCTTCGTGCGTGATCAGGTGCAGGACCTCTTCCAGCGTCGCGTCGAAGCGGCGGCCGCGCGGTGCTGTCTCGGCGGCGAACTGGCCCTGGCCCGCGTCGAAGCCCGCGGCCGCGAGCGCGCCGAAGTCGAGGGACTCCATCTCGCGCTCGGACGCCGCCACCGCCATGAACGCGCCGCGCCGCACGAGCTCGGCGAGCACGCGCGGGTTGTCGGCGTCGCCGTCCTCGTCGTTGTCGAGGTACTCCGCGAGCACGGTGGCGGTGTGCAGCACCTTGTCCGCGGGCGCGCCGCGCGTGCCGAAGACGCGCACGCCGAACACGTCGACGTGCTGGGTGAAGACCGCGCGGAACGCCTCGTAGCGGCCAGACGGCACCGGCGTGACCACGAGGTCCGGGCCGCAGGCAGCCGCGGCGCAGAGGAGCAGGGACGTCGTGATGGTCAGCACCGGCTAGTCCTTCTTGGCAGGGTTCGGCTTCGTCTCGGGAGCGGGCGTTGCCGGGGGCGCCAGCGCCTCGGCGGCCGCCCCCAACTTGGCCTCGACGTCGGCGATCGCGACGCCGGTCGCCTTCAGCGCTGCGAGCCGCGCCTGCAGCGCGGCGAGCTGCGGCTTCAGGTTGGCCTCCTGCTCGGCGGCGGCCTCGGTCGCCTTGGCCACTTCGCTGGCGAGCTGCTTGACGCGGTCCTGCGCCGCGGCGAGCAGCGCGTCCTGCTCCGCGAGGGTCTTCTCGAGGGCGCGGAGCGGCTGCAGCTGCTCCTCGATCTCCTTGGCACGCGCGACCGCGGCGACCAGCGCGCGCTCTCCGGCGGCGAGCTTGTCGCGCTCACGCCGCAGCTCGCGCTGGACCGAGCGCAGCACAGAGCTGGCCCGGACGGACTCGAGCCGCGCCGAGTCCGTGGCCGCGAGCGTCTCATCGAGCGTCGCCGCCCAGATCGCCCGTTCACGCTCCTGGCGCTCGCGCTCGGCGCGCAGACCACCGATCTCGCGCGCGCGGCTGGACCGCATCAAGGTCGTCTCTCTCCCCGACACGCACGCGGCGAGCGCCAGCAGCAGGGCAGTGCCCAGCGCTCTCGCCGAAAGAACTGTTCGTCGCGCGGATCGGGTCGCTATCATCCTCGCCCACATTGAAGCATAAAGACCCCGCCTGAATACGAACGCAATGACCATGGAACGCACCCTGATCCTGCTCAAGCCCGACGCCGTCCAGCGAGGCCTCGTCGGCGAAGTCCTCAGCCGCTTCGAGCGCAAGGGCCTCAAGCTCGCCGCCATGAAGCTGATGCAGATCACGCCCGAGCTCGCCGCCAAGCACTACGAGCAGCACAAGGAGCGGCCGTTCTACGAAGGCCTCGTCAACTTCATGACCAGCTCGCCGGTCGTCGCGCTGGCGCTCGAGGGCATCGGCGCGATCGCCGTCTGCCGCAAGATCATGGGCGCCACGTTCGGCTCCGACGCCGAGGCCGGCACGATCCGCGGTGACTTCGGCGTGAGCCGCAGCTTCAACCTCGTGCACGGCAGCGACTCCCCCGAAGCGGCCGCTCGCGAGCTCGAGCTGTTCTTCCCCGAGGGCATCGTCGAATACGACTACGCCGCCTACAACTGGATCTACGATCCGGTCGAGGAGCTCAAGAAGTAGCGCTCCGCCATGCCCGCGCCCGCAGGCTCCGCCGCGCGCGGGCTGACCGCCGCCGAGCTCGCGCTCGCTGTCGGCGAGCTCCGTGAACTGGCGGGCGCGCGCGTGCTCGACGCAGCTGCGCTGCTGGGCACAGACGAGCACGACGACCTGCTGCTCGTGCTGCAGCCGCCTGCGGGCGAGCCCCCCAAGGTGTTCGTGCACATCGCGCTCGGCGGCGCCCGCGCGCGGGTCTGCACCACCGAGCGACGCTTCCCGCGCGATCGGCGCGCGCGCGGCCCCGGCCCCGCCCGCCTGCAGCGCGACCTGCTCGACGCGACGCTCGTCGACGTCGCGCATCCCGGCGAGGACGAGCGACGCCTGACCTTCGCCTTCCGCACAGCCGCGGGTCGGCGCGCGCTGGTCGTCGAGCTGTTCGGCGCGCGCGGTCTCTGGGCGCTGTGCGACGACGAAGGCCGGTGCGTGGCGCTCTCGCGCGCGGTCGAGACGGCCGTGCGGACCCTGCGCAAGGACGACGTCTACGCGCCGCCGCCGCCGTCACCGTCGCCCACAGCCGCGCGCGCCGCAGCCGAGCCCCGGTTCGCAGCGCCGGTGCTCCGGTCCATCGACGCGCATTTCACCCCGCTGGACCTCGAGCGCGAGCAGCAGCAGGGCCTCGCCGTCGTCCGGCTCGCAGCCGAACGCGCGAGCCGCAAGGTCGGCAACAAGGTCCAGGGCCTGCGGCGCCAGCTGGACGACGTCGGCCGCGCCGACGAGCTGCGCGGCCGCGCCGACCTGATGCTCGCCTACGCCTCGACGGTGCCGCGCGGCGCTGCCAGCATGGAGGTGCCTGCGCTGGACGGCGACGGCGTCGTCGAGATCCCGCTCGACCCCAAGCTGCCCGTGGCCCAGCAGGCCACGCGCCTCTACGACAAGGCGCGGCGCTTGACCGACGGCCGCGCCGTGACCGAGCGGCGCCTCGCGGACGCGGAGCAGGAGCTCCTACGGATCCAAGCCGCGCTCGCGCTGCTCGAGAGCGGACAGGAGGCCGACGTCGAAGGCGCGCGCGCCGCGCTGGTCGAGCTCGGCCTGCTGCCCAAGCCGCAGCGGCGCGGCGGCGCCCAGCCGCGCGTCGCACCCTCGCCCTACCGAAGGTTCACTTCCGCCGAGGGCTACCCGCTCTACGTGGGCCGCAACAACCGGCAGAACGACGAGCTCACCATGCGGTTCGCCAACGGCAACGACCTCTGGCTGCACGTGGGCGGCGGGCGCCCGGGCTCGCACGTCGTCGTGCGGCTGCCGAAGAACAAGACCGCCAGCCTGGAGACGCTGCTGGACGCCGCCGCGCTCGCGGTGCACTTCAGCAAGGCGCGCGGCGAGCAGCGCGTCGAGGTCGTCTACACGTTGCGCAAGCACGTGCGCAAGCCCAAGGGCCTGCCGCCGGGCGCGGTCGTGCCGTCGCAGACCAAGACGATCACCGCGCACGCGGACGAGGAGCGCCTGCGCCGCCTGCTCGACTCGGCGGCCGACGTCGACTGAGGCGGCGCACGGGCGCTACGCTCTGGCGATGCGCGTGATGCTCTTCCTGCTCACAGCGGCGCTCGGCGCCGCGAGCCCCACCTACGCCCAGGGCACAGAACAGGGCCTGCCGGACTTGGGCGCTCCGGCGCCGCTCCCCGACGGCGCGCCCGACGGCACGGCCGAGATCGACCGCCAGGACCTGCAGCGGCACGCCTACTGGCTCGCCAGCGACGAGCGCGGCGGCCGGCACACCGCGAGCCGGGGCCAGCTGGAGACCGCCGAATACGTCGCAGCGCGCTTCGAGGAGCTGGGCCTAAAGCCGCTCGGCGACAAGCGCAGCTACCTTCAGCGCTACCCGATCGAGCGGCTGCTGCTGCACAAGTCGACCGGGCTGACGTTCGGCAAGGTGCGCGTGCAGGAGCAAGGGCTCGCGGTGCTGCACAGCAGCAACAAGGACAAGGTCCGCTTGAAGGGTCGCTTCGTGAACTGCGGCAACGGCGCCGCGGTGCCTGGCGGGCTCAAGGGGCGGATCCCGGTCGTCGTGTTCGAGTCCGGCGCGACGCGCGGCGGCGTCGGCGGCGACCTGCAGGCCGTACAGCGGTACGCGCAGCTGTCGCGCATGCTCGCCAAAGCAGGCGTCCAGGCAGCGGTCGTCTGCCTCCTGGACGACCAGGGCTCGCTCGCCAAGACGATCAACTACCGTGGGATCCTCCCCGACCACGGGGTCATGAGCTTCCGCAGCCAGAGCCGCCCGCCGGTGCAGGTGCCGCTGCTGGTCCTCGGCCGCGCGAACAGCGAGCTGCTGCTCGAGCACATGAAGGACGAGAAGGCGAGCGGCACGCTGCGCATCGAGGTGCAGTCTCAGCGCAAGGCGACCGGCACCAACGTCTGCGCGGTCCTCGAGGGCACCAAGAAGAAGGCGCAGGCCGTCGTGATCTCCGCGCACCACGACCACGTGGGCACGCGCATCGACGGCGACCGCTTCAACGGCGCCGACGACAACGCGTCGGGCACAGCGGGCCTGCTCGAGCTGGCCGAGGCCTTCGCCAAGGCCGAGACCCGGCCGGCGCGTTCGATCGTGTTCCTGTCGGTGAGCGGCGAGGAGCTCGGGCTCTGGGGATCGGCCTACTACGCAGACAACCCGACGTGGCCCAGGGACCGCATCGTCGCCAACGTCAACATCGACATGATCGGCCGCGCCGGCCGCAGCGGGGACGCGATCCAGATGCTGGTGACGCCAAGCTACGCGCACCCCAACTACTCGACCCTGGTCCGCGACGCGGTGCAGCTGGGCGCAAGGTTCGGGGTGACGTTCGCGAGCGGGGACACCTACTACCAGCGCAGCGACCACTACAACTTCGCGAAGAAGGGCATCCCGGTGGTGTTCTTCTGCGACGGCGAGCACCCGGACTACCACCAGGTGACCGACCACGCGGACAAACTCGACTACCCGGCGATGGAGGCCATCACCCGGATCGCCTACTGGACCGTGCGCAACGCCGCCGACGATCCGGGCGCGGTGAAGCCGCTCGGCAAGCAGGGCGACTGGTAGGTCCTTACAGCTCCGCGCGGCGAGGCGCTGCAGGCCGCGCCGGCTACCAGGACGGCTCCTTCATCTGCAGGTCGTCGGCCGTGCCGAACTCCTTGTCGGGCCCCGCGCTGACGGCGAGCCAGCGCTGCTTGCCAGGCCGATTCCGAACCCGGTAGGCCGTGCCCCACGGGTCGGTGAGCGGGCCCGCGTAGACCGGCTCGGCGCCGCCCGCGCGCTGCGAGACCGCGCGCACGTCGGCCGGCGGGGCCGCGTCGTCGCCGTGCACGGCGCGCCAGCGCGCGCCTGCCTTGGCGAGCTTGAGCAGCTGGATCTTACAGATCCGGCGCTGCTGCACGGCGCCGATCGCGACGTCGCCGTCCGCGCGGCGCGCGCAGTCCCAGGCCTGCAGCCACTCGTGCTTGACCTTGGAGAAGCCCATGTCGGAGACCAGCCGCCGCTCCATGTGCGGCAGGTGCGCGGCGCCGTAGTAGATGCCGATCTTCTTGTGGCCCTTCTTCATCTCGCGCTGCAGCACCCGCAGGCACTTCTCGTTGCGGCCCTCGAGCAGCGTCGAGCCCTCGCCGCCCGCGGCGAGCAGCTCCATCGCCTCGAGCTGCTGGGCGAACGTGACCCGCATGGTGTGACGCCCGTCGCCTGTGCGGAACGCCTTGACGAAGTCCACCTCGGGCGGCGCGTGTCCCTCCTCGGCCTGCTGACGCTGCATGTCCGCGCCGCTGCGCATCATCTCGAACATGATCGAGAGCAGGCTCTCACCGCGCTCGGACATGCTCGACTGGAACTCCTGTGGCGTCATGTCCGCGTGCACGAAGTTCGGCGCGAGGTAGTCGATCTCATCGAGCTGGAACGACAGCTGCAGACCGTTCTTCAGGCCCTGCTGCAGCAGCGCGATCGGGTTGAAGCCCTTCTGCTCGCGGTCCCGCGTCGGCCGGTAGTCCTCGGGGCCGACCAGCTCGTAGAGCAGGACGTCGCACCCGCGGAAGCGCTCGTTGAGCGCCTCGAAGCACGCCTTGTCCGCGATGTGCACGGCGCCGTAGAGGACCAGCTCGACGCCGTCCTTCTGGTAGGTCGTGATCGCGGTGTCGAAGTGGCCGCCGTCGCCGACCGTGACGAAGCGCGCGAAGTCGCTGGGAATCTTGTCCTGGGCGTCCGTCGGCTTCTGGGCATCCACCGACTTCGGCGTGTTCGCCCCCTTCTCGGGGGTCGACCCCTGGCACAGCGACGGCGCGGCCATCGCCGCCCCCAGCAAGAGACCCCAAACGCAGTTCGATCGCATCAGGTGCATGATCGGCCACGCAGCGAGCCGCCACAAGCGAATGCGACGCGGCGTCCCGCGCCGGACCGCGCGCAGGTCGCCGCTCCTAGCGCGGTCGCGCAGCAGCGCCCGACGGCGGCCACTGCAGCACCTGGCCGGCCTCCTCGAGCCGCGCGCGCAGCGCCCGATACGGGACGTCCTGCACGGCGCAGTCCCGCTCGACCGCCAGCGCTGCGGCCAGCGCCGCCGACTCCGCGAGCACCATGAACACCGGCTCCATGCGCACCGATCCGAACGCGATGTGGGACGCGCTGAGCCCGACCGGGACCAGCACGTTGTCGGCATCCTCGTAGTGCGGCGTCAGCGCGCGGTAGGAGATCCCGTACGGCGCGGGCACCCGGACCTGCACGTCGCCCTCGTTGCGCGCAGCACCGCTCGCGTCGACGAAGCGCTGCACGTTGTGGCTGTCCATCGCATACGCGCCCATGCCGACCGGGTCGTGGGCGACGGCGCGGCCCATGCAGTGGTGCTCGGTGACGACCGCCTCGCCGAGGAGCCGCCGCCCCTCGCGCACGTAGAGCATCGGCGGCCAGTGGCCGTTGTCGACGAACTCGTCGCGGGCGAGCCCGAACCGAGCGACCTGCGCGCGCACGGCGTCGGGGACGCGCGGGTGGTGCGCGAGCGTCCACATCAGCCCCTGCTGGTAGCGCAGGTGTTCGAGGTAGAGCCGCGCGCGCTCCTCGTAGCTGCCCTCGGGCCACGTGTCGCTGGCGCCCAGGTAGTCCGTCGAGAAGGCGCCGTTGTTGTTGCTGTCGGTCTTGCGGTTGGGCATCCACGTGGGATGCCACGGCGCGAGCCGGCTGCCCGCTTCGAAGTAGCGCAGCAGCAGCTCGTACTCGCCCGGGTCGTAGTCGACCGGCCGCGGCCAGGGCACACGGTTCTCGGCCGCGTCGGTCGCGCACATCCTCAGGCAGTACGCCTGCACCCGTCGGTCGCGCGCGCCCTGCTCGCCCGGGTCGTCCCCGTGAACGTGCGGCAGCAGCCCGCTCGCAGGATCACCAGGGACGACGTAGGGGTCGACGCGCGCGGTGAACTGGTGCTTGACCGCGTGGTCGTGCTGCACGCCGTCGAGCGTCTCGCCGTACAGCGCGTTCGCCTCGCGCCCGACGACGTACGCGCAGCCCGCGGCGGCGAACAGGTCGCCTTCGTAGGTGCAGTCCAAGAACACCCGCGCCCGCACCAGCTCCCCGGTCTCGCAGCGGATCGCTTCCACGCGTCGGCCGCGCTTGAGGACGCCGCGGCCCCCGTCGCGGAGCCGCCGGGCGCGCAGCGGCCGCACGCCTGCCTCGGCGAGCATGTGGGAGAACGTCGCCGCGGCGACCTTCGGCTCGAACGTCCACGCCGCGTCCTCACCCGGCCGGTGTCCGCGGCCGCGGAAGCGCTCGCGCGGCTCCACGGTCCACGCCTCGTCGCGGTCGTAGTGCGCCCGCAGCCGCTGGTAGAACGCGCGCGCGATGCCGCCGATCGCGTCCTTGTTGCCGACGTCCGTCGCCCCGAGGCCGGACGTCGTCAGCCCGCCGACCCATCCGTCGGCGTCCACGAGCGCGACCTCGAGCCCCTCCATGCGGGCGCGGACCGCAGCGACCACGCCCGCGGACGTGGCGCCGTAGACGCAGACGTCGACCTCGAGCTCACGGACCTCGGGCGGCTGGAAGGCACAGCCCGCGAGCAGCGCGCACAGGGCAGCGACGAACCTGCAGCCGCCCCACTGCGGCGACTCCTGTGCGCGGGCGATCATCTCGGCAGGTAGACGTAGACGCTCTCGTCCTTGGGGCCGACCCAGCACGGCAGGTGCAGCGCCAGCTCGAACCGCTCGCGCAG
>JBERSB010000043.1:0-3176 GCA_041236755.1 Luminiphilus sp.
GCAATCCAGCTGCTGGAGCTGCTGCCGACGCTGCTCGCGCTCGAGGACGTCAAGCGTGACCGGGCCTCGTCCAGCGGCGGCCAGCAGCGCGTCTCGCTGCCGCAGCTCGACCGGCTCGGGGACTTCCGGATCGAGCGGGAGCTCGGCAGAGGCGGCATGGGCGTCGTGTTCGAGGCGGTGCAGGAGGCGCTCGACCGGCGCGTCGCGCTCAAGGTACTGCCCCAGGCGTCGTTGCTGACCGGCAACCAGCTCGAGCGGTTCCAGCGCGAGGCGCAGATCGCTGCGCGGCTGCACCACACCAACATCGTGCCGGTCTACGGCAGCGGCGAGAGCGACGGCTACCACTGGTATGCGATGCAGTTCATCTCCGGCCAGAGCCTGGACCGCTGGCGGCAGGAGCAGAGCGCCCGCAGCCCAGTCGGCGACGCCGCGTGGGCGAGCCGCGGCCGCTTCGTAGCGCGCGTCGGCGCGGCGGCGGCAGGCGCGCTGCACTGCGCGCACGCGCACGGCACGCTGCACCGCGACGTCAAGCCCGGCAACTTCCTGCTCGACCAGGAGGACCACGTCTGGGTGACGGACTTCGGGCTGGCCAAAGCGCTCGAGAACGACGGCCTGACCAAGAGCGGCGACCTGCTGGGCACGCTGCAGTACATGGCGCCCGAGCAGTTCGCCGGCGCCTACGACGTGCGCAGCGAGGTCTACGCGCTAGGCGTGACGCTCTACGAGACGCTCACGCTGCGCTCGGCGTTCCGCGGCAGCAACCGGAGCGAGCTGATGGGGCGGGTGCGCGACCAGCGCATCGAGCCGCTGCAGCGCGTCTGCCCCGAGGTGCCGACCGACCTCGCCGTCATCATCGAGAAGGCGATGGCGCGCGATCCAGGGGACCGCTACCAGGACGCCGAGCAGATGCAGGAAGACCTCGAGGCCTTCCTGGAGGATCGACCGATCCGAGCTCGCCGCCTGTCGCCCGCGGCGCTCCTGTGGCGATGGTGCCGCCGCAACCAGCTGATCGCCGGCGCGGTCTCGGCAGCCGTGGTCGCGATCGTGGTCGCGGCGGTGACGGGCTGGACCGCCTACGGAGTCGCCGAGGACGCCCGCCTGTTGGCGCAACGCGAGGGTGCGCGAGCCGAAGCCAACCTCCGTCTCAGCCTGGCGGCCTTCGGAGACGTCTTCGACGCGTTGGTCGGACGGGACCCGGTGCTCGACTTCGAGGACGACCCCGACACCGGCGAGCAGGCGATGGTGGTGCAGGCGGCCGTCTCCCAGCGCGACGTCGTGCTGTTGGAGGAGATGCTGGCGTTCTACGGTCGGTTCGCCAGCGAGAACGCGGACAGCGCCTCGCTGCGCTACGAGCCCGCGCGCGCGCACCGCCGCGTGGGAGCGATCCACGCGCAGCTGGGCGAGCGGGAGAGCCTCGAGGTCGCCAGAGACGCGTTCAGAGAGGCCCTTCGCGGCTTCCAGGGCCTCGAGGACCGTGACGTGCAGGCCGACCTCGCCCAGGTCCACACCGACCTGGGGCTGTTGTCCACGCGTCTCGGCCGCAACCGCGACGCCGCCGAGCAGTTCACGCAGGCCCTGGAGTGCTTGAAGGGGCTCCCCAACGCGGACGCGCCGGCCGTGCTGCTGCGCCGCGCGCAGGTGCTGTTCGATCTCTACCGCTGCACGGATCGGCTGCGTCGGCGGCGTGAGGGGCCCTGGGCGTCGGCCGCGTTCACCGCGTCGATGGCGCTGCTCGGCCAGCTGCTCGAGGACCAGCCTGACGACCCGGAATGCCTCGCGCTGCAGGCGCGCTGCCTGCGCGAGGATGCCCGAGGCCCGGACGGCCGCGCGGTGCAGGACGAGGTGGTCGAGATCTTCCGGGAGCTGGCGACCGTGCACCCCGAGCGCCCGGAGTATCGCTTCGAGTTCTGTCAGGCGGTGCTCGCGCGCGCCCGGCGCAGCCGCTCGGCGTCGATCGCCGACCTCGCAGCTGCCGACGAGCTCGCGGCGGCCCTGGTCGCCGAGCAGCCGCTGTTCCGCGAGTACCGGTCGCTGCTCCTGCGCGTGAGGACCCGCTACGCCAGCACCCTGTTCCGTGGCGCCCAGGACCTCGAGGACGAGCAGCGCGCCAGCCAGAAGGCGCTCGCGTACGACCGCATGCGCGCGGCCGTCGACCTGGCCGAACAAGCGGTGCAGGACGACCTCCTGGACCTCCGCTTCGTCGGCAGCGTGATCGGCAGCCGCGGGGCGTTGGGGCGGTTCCTGTTGGCCGACGGCGACCGTGACGGCGCGCTCGCGCAGGCGAACCTCGCGATGGACCTGCTCGAACGGCGCGCGGCGCTGCAGGCCGAAGCGAAGCAGGAGGCCGCAGCCGGCGGCGGCAGCGAGCGGCGCCCGCCCCAGGGGATGCGGTCGGGGGGCACCAGGGTGAACTGGGAGGAGTCCCGAGAGTTCGGGGCGCTGCTGCTGGAGCTGAACGACAAGCAGCTGGCGGCCCGCTGGCGCAAGCTGTTCACCCGGCGCTGACGCAGCGCGTGCTCTGCCGGCAAGACCGCGGCACGATGGCGGCATGAGCTATGCTCGCGTTGCGCTGTTGGTCCTGCTGCCGCTCTGCGCCTGTACGATGCCGCCCTCGCTCGCGGAGGCTCGCTGGTCCGTCACCCGCTGCGGCGTCGCGGCCGGCCTGCGGGGGCTCGCGCCGGTCAGTGACCGCGTCGCCTACGTCGGCGGCGCCGCCGGCACGCTGCGCAAGACCACGGACGGCGGCGTGAGCTGGACCGATGTCGCGCCGCCGGGCGCGCGGGATTGTGACTTTCGCGATGTCGAGGCGCGCGCCGACGGGGTCGTGGTCGCGATGGTCGCGGGCCAGCCGGCGCGGCTCTACCGGTCGCCGGACGGCGGGGACAGCTGGCAGCTCGTGCACGAGGACCCGCGTCCGGCTGCGTTCTTCGACGCGGTCGCGTTCGACGGCCCGCGCGGCGTGGTCTTCGGGGACGCGATCGGCGGCCGGCTCTGCCTGCTGGAGACCGCCGACGGCGGCCGCAGCTGGCGTGACGTGCCGTCGCCGGCGCTGCCACAGCCGGGCGACGGCGAGGCGGCGTTCGCTGCGAGCGGCACCTGCCTCGTCGGCGGTCCGTTGGGCTTCTCGCTCGTGACCGGGGGCGGTCCGTGCCGGCACGTGTGGATCGAGCCGGGCG
>JBERSB010000044.1:0-2567 GCA_041236755.1 Luminiphilus sp.
CTCGGGACCGTCGTCGTCCTACAGGGCCCGATCGCGACGATCTCGCCGCCGCGCTCGACCAGCACGCCGTCGGTGATCGGCTCCCCGTCGCACGGCAAGAGCCGCGCGGCGTAGTGCGCCCGAGCCGGTCGCGCCGCTGCAGGCGCTGCGGCCTGCTGTGCGCGCAGGCCTGTGCCGGCGGCCGTGAGCACGGCCAGCAGCAGCGTGGTTCGGGAGAGGGGGCGCACCGGTTCGGGTAGGGACAGGGGCGGGGTGGTCGGCCTACCAGTCCGGCCGGTTCGGGTCGCGCCGGTAGCAGATGGTGCCGTTGACGACCATCAGCTCGACGTAGCAGCGCGGGTCGATCGGGTCGCCGCTCCACACGCCGAGGTCGGCGTCCTTGCCGACCTCGAGCGATCCGACGCGGTGGTCGATGCCGAAGAAGACGGCGTTGTTGATGGTCAGGCCGCGCATGGCCCACTCGTGCGGCCAGCCGAGGCGCACGCCCATCGCCGCCTGCAGCTGCAGCTGCTCCTGGGCGACCACGGGCGAGTCGGTGTTGACGCCGACGCCGTCGCGGCCGAGGCCGAGCACCGGCTCGCGCCAGCCCATGGTGCCGCCGCGGGAGTAGTTGGCGAGCACGCCGTTGAACGCGCCGGTCGCGCGGTCGTAGTGGTAGGCGCGCGGTCCGCCGGAGACCGGCATGCCGGCCATCAGCAGGTCCTCGCTCAGGCGGTAGCCGTCGAAGGTGCCGTGCACGACGACCGTCCACAGCCCGAGCTCGAGGCGCAGCTCCTGCAGCGTCTGCAGCACCACCTGGTAGATCTGCGTGTGCACGCTGAGCGGGTACTCGTGGCGGAACAGGCCGCTGATCAGCTCGAGCGTCGGGTCGAATTCGGGCTTGCTGCCCTTGCCCGCCTCGGCCGCCAGCGTCTGCTCCCAGTAGCGCTTGCCGTCGAGCAGCGTCATGCGGATGCCCTCGGACATGCCCATCATGCCGGAGCCGAGGTCCCCGCTGCGCCGCTCGGGGTTGCCGGCCTGCGCGATCTTGAGGCTGCCGGGGAAGCGTACCAGCGCCTCCTCGGGCGAGTTGCCCCACGTCTTCGTCAGCGTGCCGAAGCCGCCCATGTTCGAGCCGGAGCCCGGGATGTAGAGCGCGGTCGAGACGCCGCCGGCGCGCGCCACCCGGATCTGATCGTGCTCCATGCTGATCAGGTCGAGGGTGCGGAACTCGGGGTTCGTCGGGTGGACCGTGTCGTTGAGGTCGAAGCTCGGGCTCGCGATGTGGCAGTGCGTCTCGACGAAGCCCGGGCAGATCACGGCGTCGCCGCAGTCGACCTTCTCGTAGCCGTCGGGGACCGTCAGGTCGGCGGCCTCGCCGATGGCCTCGATCACGCCGTTCTTCGTGATGACGACGCCGTTGACGATCGGCGGCGCCGTCACCGGCAGGATCTTGGCGGCGTAGAACGCGTAGCCCTTGCTGGGCAGGCCGCGCGGGCCCCACTTGGCGACCACGTAGTCGGCCTCTTCGGCCGGACGCCGCGGGTGCCAGGTCTGGAACGTCGGCGTGGCTGCGGACTCCGCGGCCGCAGCGGCCTGCTCCTGGGCGGTCGCGGTCAGCGAGGTGAGCGTGCACGCGGCGAGCGCCGCAGCCTTCATGCGTGCAGGGATCATTGCGCTTGCTCCCGGTTGTCGACGACCACGCGGCCGTTGCAGACCACCAGCAGGACCTTGCTCATGGGCTCGAAGGGGTTGCCGGAGAACACCACCATGTCGCCGTCCTTGCCCTTCTGGAGCGAGCCTATGCGGTGGTCGAGGTGGAACGCCTCGGCCGGCCACATGGTCAGCGCCTGCAGCGCGTCCTGCGGGCTCAGCCCGTAGCGCACCGCGTAGGCGGCGTGCATCGGCAGGAAGCGCGTGCCCGCGCAGTTGCCGGTGCCGAACATGATCGGCAGGTCGTGGTCGGCGAAGGTCGCCGCGACGTTGATCAGGTGGCCGTCCTCGTCGTCCTCGACCACCACCTCGGGGCCGACAACCATCGGCGGGCGCGTGCTGCCGAGCAGCGAGCCGTCGTCGAGCAGGTCGTCACAGCCGGTCAGCGCGTAGCTGATCTTCTCTTTCTCAAGCAGCGCGACGACCGCGCGGATCGCAGGCGCGCGGTCGACGCGCACGACCAGCGTCGCGTCGCCCGCGAGGATGGCGCGCATCGGCTCGAGGTTCTCGTCGGTCTTCGGCGCCTTGGGGCGGCCGTCCTCTTCGCCCTTCTTGCGGCGCCTGGGCGGCGGCGCGGCCGCAGCGGCGCCGGGCTTCTTGCTGGTGCGCGTGCCCGTGACGTCCTGCGAGCCCATCGGGCCGAGGCTGAGCTTGCCGTTCATGGTGTCGCCGTCGACCGTCGCCTCGAGCGACGCCGAGCCGCCCATGCCGCGGAACTCGATCTTCAGCGTGCCGTTCTCGAACGTGCCCTCGATCTCCTGCGGTGGCGGCCCCAGGCCGCCGCGCCCCCTGCCGATCGAGTTCTGGCCGGTGACCGTGCTGCCCGTCAGCGGCCGGTCGGGCGTGATCTCCAGGCGGACGCGCTCCTGGATGAC
>JBERSB010000045.1:0-5546 GCA_041236755.1 Luminiphilus sp.
CGGCTCGGGCGCACTACGCCGCGCGGCTCTTGCCGTGCGACGGGGAGCCGATCACCGACGGCGTGCTGGTCGAGCGCGGCGGCGAGATCGTCGCGATCGGGCCCTGTAGGACGACGACGGTCCCGAGCGACGCCGAGGTCGTCGACCACGGCGACCACTGGCTGTCGCCGGGCTTCGTGGACCTGCACCACCACGTCAGCAGCGGCGGCGGCGACATCAACGACATGACCGAGCCGCTCAACGCGCAGATGCGCACGCTCGACACGGTCAAGCCGTCCACCGAGGCGATCCGGCGCACGGTCGCCGGCGGCGTCACCACGACGCTGTTCATCCCGGGCAGCGGCACCTACATCTCGGGCTTCGGCTGCCTCTTGAAGATGCGGGGCGGCGGCACGCTCGAGGCGATGACCATCAAGGCGCTCGGCGCGATGAAGGTCGCCCAGGGCTTCAACCCGGAGCGCCGCAGCGGGGACCTCGGCCAGACGCGCATGGGCAGCAGCGAGCTGCTGATCCGCCAGCTCGACGCCGGCCGGGACTACGCAGCGGCGTGGCGCGCGTTCGACGCGGGCGAGGGCGAAAAGCCCGAGTTCGACCCGGCGCTCGAGCAGCTGCGCCGCGTGTTCGACAAGGAGGTCCCGGTCCTCATCCACACCGCCGGCATGCGCGACTGCCTGTCGACCTCGCGGATGTTCCAGGACCGCTACGACGTGCGCATGATCCTGTCGCACGGCTCGTTCGACGGCTGGCTCGCGGCGGAGCCGCTGGCGAAGAAGAAGACGCCGCTGAACCTCGGGCCGCGCATGTACCAGTTCGGCCGCTACGGCCAGATCCAGGGCATGTGCCAGGCGTTCTACGACGCCGGCTGCCACAACCTTTCGATCAACACGGACGCGCCCGTCATCGCGCCCGAGGAGCTGCAGGTGCAGGCCGCGATGGCCGTGCGCCTCGGGCTGCCCTACGAGGCCGCGCTCGCGGCCCTCACCATCATCCCGGCGCGCCAGATCGGTCTCGAGGACCGGGTCGGCTCGCTGACCGTCGGCAAGGACGCCGACTTCCAGGTCACGGCCGGCGACCCTCTCGACCCGCGCGTGGCCCCCCTCAAGGTCTACATCGAAGGCGACTTGATCCACCGATTCGGAGACGTGCGATGAGCATGCGAACCCAACTCACGAGCCTCTCGGCCGCCGCGCTCCTCTGCGTCGGCGTCGCCACCGCCCAGAACGCGCGACCGATCGCGTTCACCAACGCGCGCATCCACACGGTCAGCGGCGACGTCGTCGAGACCGGCACGGTCGTCGTCCGCAACGGCAAGATCGAGGCCGTCGGCGCCAACGTGACGATCCCCGCGGGCGCCAAGCGCGTCGACGCGACCGGCAAGACCATCATGCCGGGGCTGGTCAGCGCGTGGTCGCGAGCCGGCATGTCGCGGCCGTCGGCACCCAGCAACACGCCGACGCGTCGCGGGCGTCGCTCCCGCGGGCCGCGCATTCCGACCTCGCGCGGCGGGCGCGCCAGCAACCAGGCGGCGACCCGCGTCGTCGACGGGCTCTACACGCGGCAGAACATCTTCCAGGACCTGCTCGAGGTCGGCGTGACCTCGCTCGCGCTCAACCCGAGCGGCGGCGGCTTCCCCGGCCTCGGCGCGGTGCTCAACCCCGCGGGCAAGACGCGCGGCGAGCTGACGCAGGACGACGAGGCGTTCGTGCAGATCGGCATGCAGCGCAACAGCGCGACCAAGAAGCTGCTCAAGGACACCTTCGCCAAGGCGAAGAAGGTGGTCGAGGAGCGCGAGAAGCCGCCGGAGCCGCCCAAGAAGGAGGAGCCGAAGAAGGAGGAGGCCAAGAAGCCCGAGGCAGAAGCGAAGAAGCCGGCCGACCCCAAGCCGGCCGAGAACAAGGGCACCGAGCCGCCGAAGAAGGAAGGGCCCGCGCCGAAAGACGGTGACAAGAAGCAGGACCCCAAGCAGCCCGCCAAGCCCGCCGCAGCCAAGCCGAAGCCCAAGGACCCGAACCTCGAGGTGCTCGCCGACCTCTTGCAGGGCAAGCGGCGCGCGATCGTGCAGATCGACTCGGCCGCGGATCTGCTGCACTGGCAGCACGCGGTCGGCGACGACGTGAAGTTCCCGCGCACCGTCGCGGTCTCGCGCCACGACAGCAGCAGCGGCACCGTCGACAAGGTCGTCGACCACCTCAAGAAGTGGGAGTGCGCGGTGCTGCTGCCGCCGTCGCTGTCGACCATGCCGCGCTCGGCGTATCTGATCCACCCGGCGAAGACGCTGCACGACGCCGGCATCGAGGTCGGCTTCGCGATCGGCGAGTCGACCGGCAGCGTGCGCGCGATCTTCTACAACCTGATGGAGCTGGTCCGCGCCGGCCTGCCGGCGGACGCGGCGATCAAGGCCGTCACGCTCGCGCCGGCCAAGGCGCTCGGCATCGACAAGCGCACCGGCTCCCTCGAGGAGGGCAAGGACGCCGACATGCTCGTGTTCGACGGCGACCCGCTGTCGTCTACCGGCAAGCTCGAGCAGGTCTGGCTGCGCGGCCAGCTGGTCGAGAACGACTGAGCCCGCACGCCCCCACCGCACGCACACCCCAACGAATCACCATGCGCACCTCCACGCTGTTCGTCCTGTCGCTCGCGCTGCTGAGCGCGCTCGACCTCCCGGCTCAGGGCCGCGGCCGCCGGGGCCGCCGCGTCGGGCCGCCGCCGCAGCAGGCCCCGACGCCCGAGCCCGAGAAGAAGGCAGAGACGAAGGAGGAACCCAAGAAGCACATCGCGATCGTGGGCGGCGACGTCTACGTCGGCACCGGCCAGCGGCTCACCGGCGCGACCGTGCTGATCGCCGACGACAAGATCGAGAAGGTCGGCCACAACCTCGACCTGCCCGAGGGCACCGAGGTGATCGACGCCAAGGGCAAGTGCGTCAGCCCCGGCTTCGTGATCGTGCAGGGCTCGGGCATGGGTGCCGGCTTCGGCACTCCGGTGAAGGACTCGGTCAACCCGTTCGACCCCACCATCAAGCAAGGGCTCGCGGCAGGCATCACGTCGTTCCTCAGCGGCTCGACCGCCTCGAGCGGCCGGGTCGGCGGCAGCAACGCCGTGATCAAGACGCACTACGGCGACATCGACGGCATGGTGCTCGAGGAGAACTCGGTGTGCGGCATCAACGTGCCGCTGCAGCGGGCCCAGAAGGAGCAGCTGCAGACGCTGATCCAGCAGTGCCGCGACTACCTGAAGGCCACCGAGGAGTATCCGGCCGCGAAGGCGAAAGACCCCAAGGCCAAGCCGCCCAAGGCGCCTGCTGGCAGCGAACAGGTGCTCGCCGTGCTCAAGGGCGAAGCGCGCCTGTGGGTGGCGATGGGCGGCGGCGGCATGGGCATGTTCCGCGGCATGATGGGCGGCGGCAGCAGCTCGTCGGACCTCGACAAGATCCGTGAGGCGCTCGACATCGCGCGCATGTTCGACACCGGCGTCGTGATCCAGAAGCCGATGAGCGCCTGGCTTGTGCCCGACGAGATCGCGGCAACGGGCAGCAGCGTCATCTGGAGCCCGCGGACGCGGGTCGCGCCCGACCCCAAGGACCCCGACCGAACGGGCAGCAACCTCGCGCAGGCGGCCATCCTGGCCAAGGCCGGCGTCCCGGTCGCGGTCACCACGCCGAGCGGCATGTTCGGTGGCGGCGGAGTCGGCACCGGCGGCATCCTGGGCCAGGACCTCAACACCCCGCACGTGGACGCCGCCTACGCGGTGCGCGGCGGACTCGACAACCGTAAGGGGCTACGAACCATCACCTTGGACGCGGCCGAAATGCTGGGGGTCGACGATCGCGTGGGCTCGCTCGAGGCCGGCAAGGACGCCGACATCTTGATTCTGGACGGCGATCCGCTGCACTATAGCACGTTCGTAATCACGGCCCTCGTCAACGGCGAGGTCGTCTACGAGAAGGGCGAGGAAGCCCTCTACCGGCACATCAAGCGGTGATCGCCCCTCGGGCAGTCCCCGGGCGTTCGGTGGGCAAGGCGGTATCTGTGGAGCCCCCAACCAAGGGGTCGCCGGCCATGGGGTCTGCGGCCTCGACGACACTGGTCTGCCACGATGGCATCTACTGCGGAACGAGAAATGAGCGTTGCTAGCCTGAAGGAACTGGACGACTTCTTCCGCAGCATGCGGCAAGCGTTCAACAGCCGTGACCTCAAGACCTTCCGCTCGCACTTCTGGACGGACAAGCGGTTCCACAACCTCGACGCCTCGGGCCGTCGGGACCGCGGCTGGGGCGCCTTCGAGGAGGTGCTCGACCAGGAGTTCCGCTACCTCGACTCGGTCCGCATGGAGCTCAAGGACCTCGACTGCCACGTGTTCGAGGACCAGTTCGGCACGGCCGTCGCCACCTGGAAGTTGACCCAGGTCGACCCCGAGGGCCGCAACCACGAGCAGAACGGACGCTGCACCTTCTCGCTCTGTCGCATTGCCGACGACTGGAAGATCGTCGCCCAGCACTTCTCGCCGCTGTCCGACGAGGACGCCGCGGCCGAGTGATCTCCGGGGAGCGCGTCACAGGTCGCGCCCCTCCCTCCCCGGGATCCCCGGATGGCTGCGCCAGGGTCACCTTGGCGCTCGCGGACTGACGCGCCGTCGGACTCAGTGGCCTACCTCAGCGGCCTACCCCAGCGGCAGACCTCAGCGGCCCACGTATCCGTCCGCCGTCTCGCCCCACTTGTAGGACTCCCACTTGCCGACGCGCCACCCGTTCTTGACCATGCCGCGCTCCTGGAGCCACCCGCGGCTCCAGTAGTAGCTGGTCATGCCGTTCATGACGCCGCGCTCGTAGGTGGTCTTCATCTTGGGGATGCCGTTGGGGTAGTAGAACGTCCACGGCCCCTCCTTCTTGCCGTCCTTGACCATGCCCTTCCCCCGCTTCTTGCCGCGCCAGAGCTTGTGCGGGTGCGACTTCCAGTAGCGGAGGGTGTGCTCACCGTCCGGCAGATCGCAGATCTGCCGATCGGTGTCGCCGTGCACCGCCAACTGGAGCACCCCGAAGACGTCCTTCGGCGTCATGCACGAGGTCCAGAGAAACAAGAACGGGATCAGGAGCCATCGTGAATTGGACATGGATACCTCTTCGAGCAGGGCGGCGCGCGGCCGCCAGGTTCAGGGCGTCGCTCTCGGTACAGCGCCTCGGCGACATGGGTATCCTCGTCAACAACGATCGTTGCCCCCAAGCCATCGCAATGCACGGATCGTGTGGTGCTGCTTATCGACGATCCCGCGGCCGGCAGGCCGCCGCGAGCCCGGGCACCGCGCTCGACAGCCCCGTCGCCCGCTGCACCTTCGCGATCGCGCGCGGATCGTGGATCGCCGCCGGCAACAGCACGCGGGCTCGTCGAACATCGGCGTCGAGAGCAGCCGGAGCCCCTGCTGGCGCGGATCCGCGATCCATGGCGGTCGGGGCGCCCTGAGGACGCGCTGCTGGACCTGTCGGGCCCCCCAGCCAAAACGCGGGAGAACCGGGCGTCGTGTCGGCGGCCCGACTATCGTCTCTACCGATG
>JBERSB010000046.1:0-4689 GCA_041236755.1 Luminiphilus sp.
CACCAGCTGTTCCTCCGCAAAGACGGTTACGGCACGCGGGTCTACGACTTCCCCGCGGACGAGGGTGACCGCGAGCGGATCGACTACGGTGATCTGGTGCTGCACCCCGCTGGGCGCATTGAGGGAATTCTGAGGACCCAAACCGGTGCCCCGATCACCGACCACCTGGTCAAGCTGCGGGGCGCGAACGCGGACCTCGATCGCTTCCGTCCGGGCGCGGAGGCCTTGAAGAAGACCTGGGTGACGGCCGTCCGGCACTCGCGCACAGACACGCAAGGGCGCTTCCACTTCGCCGACATCCCGGGGGGGACTCTCAAGGTCACGGCGTCGGTCCGTGGCCGACCCGGGTCCAAGGCCGAGCAAGCCGTAGAGCTACCCGAAGGCGGACAGGTCGAGGACGTCGAGCTGACCCTGGACCTCGGCGAGCCCATCACAGGCGTCGTCCGCACTCCCGAAGGCTCGCCCGCCGTCGGAGTCTTCGTCCAGGTCGCCGGGGGCGAAGACCAACCCAGGATCCGCGCGACGTCCGGAGCAGGCGGGCGCTTCGAGCTCTTCGGTGTGACCGAGGATATGGGCGTGGTCGAGTTGTTCACCATCGTGGCGTCCTACAACTGGTACAACTCGGACGCCCACCTTGGAGCCAGCCCGTCCGTCTCCGCGCGCGCTGGCGACACCGACGTCGTGCTGTGGCTGCGCGGGCTCGTATCCATGACCGGGAGGGTCGAGGACGCTCAGGGACATGCGGCAGCCGGCGTGCAGGTTCTGGCCTACGTCAACGGCGCGGCGCGTGTGCCTGCGGCGGTGTTGGCGAGCGCCACGACGGACCAGGCGGGAGCCTTTCGACTGGACCTGCCGGAGCAATGCATGGTCGACCTGGTGACGGCGACCCCGAAGGTCGGCGACACCGCCCAGAACTCCGCACCGGCGCCGCCCGAACCCGCAGCGCTCGAACTCGTCGCGAGCCAGGCGCAAGGCGTGGTGCTCCGGCTGGCAAAGTGACGGGCGTATGTGACGACAGTGAGCAAGCGTGTGGTCCTCGCGATCCAAGCCGCGACGCATGGTCGGTAGCAGCTCCTTCTGCGGCGGGGACTTTCGGCTCCCGCTCGGCGCAATGAGCGCAGTCCAGATCACCGCTGGCTCGACCCAACCGCCCTTGATTTGCACGCGGCGCGAGTTGCCGATGCAGCCGCACAGGATCGAGAGCATCGGCACCGCGTAGAACGCAGGGTCGACGATCTGAGCCCGTGCGCCGTCCTCGACCATGTCGCGGCAGATCTTCGGGGACGCAGAAAGCGGACGTGGTGACGGCATCGCCTGGGCCGCCCATCCCTCGCCGTCACGGCGGACCTGCCGGATCTGCTTGGGCTTGCCCTCAAGGTCGAACCGCATCACCCGACCGACGTGGGCGCCGCTCGCGTCGAAGTAGTCGTAGTCGGTGCGCTGCCCGCCGATGCGGCGCTGGAGCCCGTCGGCGACCTCGTCGGCGCTCGAGAAGTGTTTGGGGCCGGAGGCCCTGCTCAGCGGCTGCGGATTGGGTCTCGAAGTCCTGACGAACAGGTCGCCCATCTCGAGGTCGAGCGCCTTGACGACCTCCTCGACGGAGCAACCAGCAGACCGGCAGCAGATCAGGACCTTGCCGTCATCAGCACGGTCGACGTCGAGCGACGGGGTGCTCTCCGGCCCTTCGTGGGCGGGGCACCGGGCACGAACGCCGCGACTCGTAGTGTGTAGGCGCTACAAGCTGCGGTCCGGCCCACCCGAACCCCACCACCACGCCGATCCGCCCCTGGCAAGCGCCCGTCAACCCGCCGCCCAGCGCCCCGCCAGCCGAGCATTCTGCTCGGATCCGCCCCCCCGGCACGCACCCCGGCCCCGCCACGACACCCTGCTCGCAGCCTGACCTGCCGTCACCCTCATGCTCCCCACCACTCCGCATCACCCGGCGGTCCTGACGCGCTCCTGGCAAGCCCGTCCGGGCTCGCGACCACGCGGCGGCGCGGCTCCGGGAACCCGGATGCGGAGGCGCGGCGGCACCGGCACAGCTCGTATGATGCCGCCCGACGATCCCCGCACCGCCCCCCGGAGAACGACCATGCCGAAGCCGACTCGCCGCCAGTTCCTGTCTTCATCGCTCGCCGCGGGTGGCGCCCTGGCGCTGCCGTTCGACGCACCCGGCAGGACGCGGAGGCTGGCGTTCAGCAAGATCAACGTGGCGGTCGTCGGCGTCGGTGGCATGGGCGGCTACGCGGTCCGGGAAGCCGCGAAGGAGAACCTCGTCGCGTTCTGCGACGTCGACGACGCGCGCGCCGCGCGGCACTACGAGCGGCACCCCGACGTGCCGCGCTTCCGGGACTTTCGCGTCATGCTCGACAAGATGGGCGAGGCGATCGACGCGGTCTCGATCTCGACGCCGGACCACACGCACTTCGCCGCCGCCATGGCCGCGATGGAGCGCGGCAAGCACGTCTTCGTGCAGAAGCCCCTGGCGCACGACATCTGGCAGCTGCGCACGCTGCGCAAGGCGGCCCGTCACTACAACGTGATCACCCAGATGGGCAACCAGGGCCACACCTTCGACGGCATGCGGCGCATCAAGGAGTGGGTGGACGCCGGCGTGCTCGGAGGTGTGCGGGAGGTCATCGCCTGGACCAACCGCCCCTGCGCGCCGTGGTTCATCGCGCCCGAGAAGTTCCCGGTCGTCACGGGCAAGGCGCCGGACACCCTGGACTGGGACCTCTGGCAGGGCCCCGTCGCCCGCCGCGAGTACAGCGCCGAATACGTGCCCACGAAGTGGCGCTCGTGGTGGGACTACGGCTGCGGCGCGCTGGGTGACATCGGCTGCCACACCTTCGACGCGCCGTTCCACGCGCTGGAGCTCGGCGCGCCGGTCAAGGTCGAGGTCGAACGGGCGGAACCGCCGGGCCCCGGCTTCATCCCGATGTCGTCGCTGGTCACCTACCACTTCCCCGCGCGCGGCCACCGGCCGGCGGTGCGCATGCGCTGGTACGAGGCCGGCTACGAGGTGCCGATCCCGGAACGGTGGGATCCGGAGCAGAAACTCCACGGTGAAGGCGGGATGTTCATGATCGGCGACAAGGAGACGCTCTACCACGCCGGCATGCGCCCGAGCAAGCCCGTCATCACGCCGGGCAGCCGCTTCGAAGCCCTCGCCGACGACCTCGAGCAGATCGAGAAGCTGCCGCCCGTCGGCAGCGGTCCCATCGACGAGTGGTACCGCGCGATCAAGGGCGAGGGCCCGCCGCCAGGTTCGAGCTTCGACTACGCGGCTCCCCTGACCGAGATGGTCCTGCTCGGCGCGATGGCCCAGCGCACGGGCAAGAACATCGAATGGGACGCGGAGAACATGAAGGTCGTCGGCCAGCCGGAGTTCGACGCGCTGATCAAGGAGCCGGCCCTCGCCGAGTGGCGCTACGGCGAGACGCTCTGAGCCCGTAGACCGGGGAGTCGGGACCAGTAGCCGGCGCTGCGCGCTGGAGCGTCGCCGCCGCGAGCAGGGCCGCTTCTATGAGAGGGCCACCTCCGTCAAGGCACCGTGGTGCCTGACTTGGCTACCGGACGACTCCGCTCGCTTCTATTCGCACTCTTGATGGTCTCGGTCGAGACCGGTGCAGGATGAGATCCGTCCGACCTGGCGCTGCTATCTACTTGCCGACCTCAAGGGTCAAGCGCGGTGTCGCAGTCGCCAGGATCGGGCGGTGAGTCGTTTCGGTGCCTGCGTCAGGCATCACGGAAGATGTTTTTGGATGTGGTCTTGGAACAGGTTCAGTCGGCGGTGAGCTACGCGCTCGCCGCCTGGTTGTTGCGAAGGGGTTCGTACTCGGCGCCGCTGACGAGCAGGCGGTGCAAGAGCACCGCGAGCTTTCGAGCCACAGCAACAGCAGCTCGTCGTTTGGCCTTGCTGCCTCCGCGTTCACAGATTCGCAGACCGTAGCGTCGCAGGTCGCAGTCGCGACCAAACGGTCCGAGGATGTAGTGGGCAGCGTTGACCAGGGTTCGACGAAGGAAGCCGTCGCCGGTCTTCGCGATGCCGAGCTGTGGATCCTGACTGCCGGATTCCTGCTTCTTCGGACAGAGCCCGGCCCAGGCCCCAACGTCACGGCTTCGGGGGAAGCGAGTCGGGTCACCTACCGTCAGCACGAAGGCCGCCGCCGTGATCGGCCCAACCCCCACGACCTGACGCAGCCGAGCTGCTTCCGGATGGCGTGCGGCGATCATCCGTTCGATGTCGCGGTCGAACTGGCGAATCTGCACCTCGAGTTCGGTGAGGACATCGAGCACTGGCGTCAACGCTGGCTGCAAGGCAGTCGGGATCATCTGCCTGGCGCGCCTGGCGAAAGAACCAGCCGACCACGACGGTAGCCGAAGGCCGAACGCCTTCAGGATGCCGCGGACGTGAGCCACCATGTGCGTCCTCGATCGCACCAACATGTCACGGGCACGCATCATCGACAGCTCCGCTTGAGTGTGTAGCTTCGTGCCGGTCAACAACCCTGTCATCGGCACGATCGCGTCTGCCATCGTGCACGGCTCGCCTACTACCCTGGGCGGTGTCCAAATTGGCGTGAGCAACACCGTGGCCTTCCCGGTGGCGTTGCCTTTCGACCTGACCAGCATCGGCATGCCTGGTTGCTTTCTGCTGCAGTCCGGAGAGATCAACGCGGGTTCGTT